>JANPAO010000259.1:0-7126 GCA_031429955.1 Phenylobacterium sp.
CGTCACGCGCTTCCTGAAGAACGAGTCCGGCGCCACCGCCATCGAGTATGGCCTGATCGCCGCCCTGATCGCCGTCGTGCTGATCACCGCCATGAACACCCTGTCGGGCAAGATCGCCGGCACCTTCACCAAAATCGGGACGGCTATGCCGCAATAAGCGGTCCAGCTCCGAAACATTGCGGGGGCCGCGGTGCGAAAGCGCCGCGGCCCTTTCGCTGTCTGAAACCCTCCGTTCATCCCCTGGCGCCAAGATCAGCCCGTCAACCCCACGGATGGTTCCCGCCGATGATGTCGCTCCTCCAGGCCGGTCTGGTCCTGATCTTCCCCGCCCTGGTGATCGTCGGTGCCCTGCGCGACGCGGTCAGCTACACCATTCCCAACTGGATCTCGGCGGCCCTGATCCTGGCCTTCTTTCCGGCCGCCCTGATCCTGGGCCTGGCCCCCAGCGCCATCGGCCTTCACGCGGCCGTCGGCGGCGCCGCTCTTGTCGCGGGCATGGTCATGTTCGCCCTGGGCTGGATCGGCGGCGGCGATGCCAAGCTGTTTGCAGCCGCTGGCCTCTGGCTGGGCTGGCCAGCCGCTGCCACCTACCTGCTGGTGACCGGTGTGGCCGGCGGGGCTCTGGCCCTTGCCCTACTGGGCCTACGGTCACTTTGGGTCCGGCCCTATGTCATGAATGGCCCAGCCTGGTTCGGGCGTCTGGCGACCCCTGGCGAGAACGTTCCCTATGGCGTGGCCATCGCCGTCGGGGCCCTGGCCGCCTTCCCGGTGTCGAGCCTGGCCATGGCATTCCCAGGGCTTTTCTAAGCCCGTTCCTTTAGCCCGCGTTAACCATGCGGGGGCCAAAAGCGAGGTGCCGGCAGAAGGTCGGAATTTCGAATCGTGTGCGCTGCCCGTGAACCGGGACGGTCACCATCAGCCGCCTGCGCACGCGGGAGCTTCAAGAGTCCGGGTTCATGGGTGCCGTCCGCATCGCCATCTTTGCCGCAGCCGCGATCGTCGCCATCATGCTGGCGTTCGTGGTGCGCGGCATGGTGACCCCAAAGAAGGTTCCTGCCGCGCCGGTGGCCGCCGTCGCAGCCCCGGTCGCCAAGCCGATGGCCAACGTGCTGGTGGCCAGCCGCGACCTGCCGGTGGGTGCCCGACTATCATCGACCGACATGACCTGGCAGCCCTGGCCCGTGGAGGCCCTGAACCCCCAATTTGTCACTGACGGTGCCGCCCCGGCCGCGCCAGCCCATGGTGCGGCCCAGGTGGCCGCCAAGGCCGCCCAGACCACCGATGCCATGATGTCCCAGGGACCAATGGCCGCCTTCGATGGCTCCATCGTCAAGGAGGCCTTGCTCAAGGGTGAACCGGTGGTGGCCCGCAAGGTGGTGCGCGGCGGCCAGAGCGGCTACCTGGCCGTGGTCCTGCTGCCCGGCATGCGGGCCATGAGCGTGCCCATCAATGCCGAGACCGCCGTGGGCGGCTTCATCCTGCCGGGTGACCGGGTGGATGTGGTCCAGACCCGCCAGGTCGGCGACGGTCGCAGCTTTGCCACCGAAACCCTGATGCGCAATGTCCGGGTCCTGGCCATCGATCAGAAAACCGATCCCGAGAAGGACGCCCGCACCATCGTCGGTGCCGTGGCGGTGCTCGAAATCCCCGCCGCCGATGTCGAGGTGCTGTCCCGGGGCAAGGCCCAAGGAGAGATGCAACTGGCCCTGAGATCCTATGCCGACCTGGGCGGTTCCGCCACACGGGGGGTGGCTCAGAGGGCGGTCAGCCAGGGCGTTCGAGTGTTCCGAGGCGGGGCTGCCGGAGAGGTGCTGTCGCGATGAGACCTGCCCTGCCCCCCTTGATCCTCACCGTGGCCCTGAACGTCGCCGGCGCAGTCCAAGCCCAGACGGTGCCCACCACGGGCTCAGCGGTGATCCGGGTGGATCTGCGCGCCACCGGCGGGGCCACCCAATCCCTGGCCCTGCCGCTCGGCAAGTCGGCGACTATCGAGCTGCCTGTGGATGCCCGTGACGTGCTGGTGACCAATCCGGGCGTGGCCGATGCCGTGCTGCGCTCGCCCCGTCGGATCTTCGTCCTGGGGATGAAGGCTGGCCAGACTGACGCAGTGTTCTTCGACGGAACCGGTCGCCGCATCCTGTCCTTGGACGTGCGCGTCGACCAGGACACCTCGGCCATCGCCCAGACCATCAACCGCATCCTGCCTGGTGCCCGCGTCCAGGTGGACGGCATCAATTCCAGCGTCATCCTGTCGGGCCAGGTCGCCAATCTTGGCGACGCCGACAAGGCTATGCAGATCGCCCGCGCCTCGGTGGAGAAGCCCGAACTGGTGCTCAACATGATGAGCATCGCCGGCAAGGACCAGGTGATGCTGAAGGTGCGCATCGTCGAGATGCAGCGCAACGTCATCAAGCAACTCGGCTTCAACCTCAGCGCCGTGATGAACCAGCTGGGCGAGCCGCAATACGTGCTGGGGACCGCAGCCAGCTTTGCGGTCAACGGGGCCCTGCTGGGGGGGATCTCCACCGGCTACAAGCTCAACACCACCCAACAGCCGGTGGTGAACCGCAGCATCGTGGTGCCCAATCAGGTCTATGACTCGGCCACCGGCACCTATCATACCGAGTATGCCCGCCAGAATTTCGACTTCGTCGATCGCAATGACCCACTGTCGGCCAACAAAACCACGGCCGGTGACCCTGGACTGAACCAGGCCGAATCAACCCTCAAGGCCTTCGAGCGCGTGGGTCTGGTGCGGATGCTGGCCGAGCCGAACCTGACGGCGGTGTCGGGGGAATCGGCCAAGTTCCTGGCCGGCGGTGAATTTCCGGTCCCGGTGGCTCAGGACAAGGACGGCAAGGTCACTGTCGAATTCAAGCCCTTCGGCGTGGGCCTGGGCTTTACACCCTTGGTGCTGTCCTCTGGTCGCATTGCGTTGAAGATTTCCACCGAGGTCTCCGAGCTTACCAGCCAGGGGGCCTTCAGCGTCACAAGCGCCAGCACCAACACCACCCTCAGCATCCCAGCCCTCAGCGTGCGCCGCGCCGAGACCAGCGTCGAAATGTCCTCGGGCGGCTCGATGATGATCGCGGGCCTGCTGCAGGAGAAGACCAAGCAGAATTTTGACGGCCTGCCCGGCATGACCACCTTGCCGGTCCTGGGGGCCCTGTTCCGCAGCCGCGACTACCTCAGTGGCGAGACCGAGCTGGTGGTGATCGTCACCCCCTACATCGTCACCCCCACCAGTCCCGACCGCCTGCAGACCCCTGTGGACGGGATGCAGGTGGCCAATGACGCCTCCAGCCTGCTGATGGGAAGCTTGACCAAGGCCTATAGGGCCAAGCCCCAGGCCCTGGCCGGTCGCGCCTACCAGGGGCCTTACGGCTACGTGATCGAATGACCCTGCACCCGACCCTTGCCGTCCTGCTGGCCGCCCTTTCCCTGAGCGCCTGTGCCACGGCCAGCGTGCCAGATCGCCTGGCTGAGGCCCGCACCCCCACCGAACATTTCCGGGCCACGGCCACAGCTTCGGAGGAAGAGATCGCCCTGGCGGTTCACTCCCAGGGGCTTTCGGCAAACCAGGCCACGGCTCTGTTGGACTTCATTGACGGCTGGCGTGAGGCCCAGGGTGGTGCGATCACCCTGCAGACCCCCGCTGGCGGCGCGGCAAGCGGTGCGGCCTACCAGGCCAGCGAGGCCACCCGCAGCTTCCTGCTGGCCAAGGGGGTTCCCGCACGCTTGATCAACATGACTGACTATGACGCCGCAGCCGAGACCGGGGCGCCGGTGCGGCTGACCTATACCCGCTATCAAGTCACCGTGCCCCGCTGCGGTCAGGAATGGACCAATATCGCCCACTCATCGCAAAATCAGGTTCAGCCCAATTTCGGCTGTGCGATCACCGCCAACATGGCCGCCCAGATTGCCAATCCCGCAGACCTGGTCCGTCCCGCTGATATGACTCCCGCCGACGCCCAACGCAGGGTCTATACTCTGGACAAGTATCGTCGCGGCGAGGTCACCTCGTCGGCGGAGGACCGGCAGGCCAAGGGTGCCATCTCCTCGGTGGCTCCATGACGGCCAGGCCCGATCCCTTCGACCTGGACTTCGAGGCTGACGACGAGTTCACCTCCCCTTCCGACGACGCCTGGCGCGAGACGCCCATGGCACCGGCTGGCGGGATGGCCGATCCCTTTGCTGACTTCCCCGCCGCGCGTGACCATGGGCCAAGGGACATTGATGACGACCGCGCCCTGGCTGAGGATTTCCATCAGCCCGAACCCCCTCGGACCCCCACTGCCAATCCAGTGCATGAGCTGATCGCCGCGACAGAGGCGGCGTTTGGGGAGCACACCCTTCCCCGGATCACCATCCACGTCTTTTGCGCCCAGGCCGAGACCGCCGAACTGGTAGAGCGCGCGGCCAGCGACCGCCGCATGGAGCGCGCCGTCGTGGCGGTTCGTATGGGAGGCCTGGCGGCCGCCCATGAGATCTATCAGAACCAGCCGACCCCATCCCTGGTGATGGTGGAAAGCCTCGATCCTATGCCTCAGCTCATCGCCCAGTTGGACCGGCTGGCCGAGGTCTGCGATCCGGGCACCAAGGTCGTCGTGATCGGGGCCACCAATGACATCGCCCTCTATCGCGAGCTGATGCGTCGCGGCGTCAGCGAATATCTGGTGCCGCCCCTGAACGCCCTGCAGGTGGTCCGCGCCGTGACCACCCTTTACGCCGACCCTTCGGCCCCCTTCGTTGGTCGTCAGATCGCCTTCTGCGGCGCCAAGGGCGGGTCGGGGGCCTCCACCCTGGCTCACAATGTCGCCTATTCCATCACCGAACGGCTGCAGACCGGGGCGGTGCTGGTGGACCTGGACTTGGCCTTTGGCACCGCAGGTCTGGACTTCAATCAGGACCCCCTGCAAGGCGTGGCCGATGCCCTGTCCCAGCCCGACCGCCTGGACGCGGTCTTGATGGAACGGATGATGGCCCGCTGCACGGAGCGGCTTTCGCTGTTTGCCGCGCCGGCCACCTTGGATACCGACTACGACATCGGGGCCGACGCCTATGACGAAGTCACCCAGAAAATCCGCTCCGCCGCCCCCTTCGTGGTGCTCGACCTGCCCCATCTGTGGAGCGCCTGGACGCGCAAGATCCTGCTGTCCTCCGACGACCTGGTGATCGTCGCCACCCCGGACCTGGCCTCCCTGCGCAACGCCAAGAACATGATCGACCTGGTCCGTCGGGCCAGGCCCAATGATGCCCCACCCCGGCTGGTGTTGAACCAGGTCGGGGTGCCGGGTCGACCTGAGATTCCCGTCAAGGACTTCGGGGAGGCCCTGGGCCTGACCCCGTCACTGGCCCTGCCCTTCGATGCCAAGCTGTTTGGTCAGGCGGCCAACAACGGCCAGATGCTGGCCGAGGTCGCGCCCCGCTCCCGCTCGGCAGAGGGGATCGATCAACTGGCCCAGCAGATCGCCCGTCGCGATCCGCCGCCAACCCAGAAGTCCTCGCTGTTCAGCGGGCTGTTCAAGCGCAAATAGATGTTCGGCAAGCGCCCCACTGACGGCCAAGCCTCCCCCAGCCGCCAGGCTCCACCGCCGGCTGCGGTTGAGGGCCCAGCCATTGCCACCAGACCCCAACGGATCGAGCCCGCCGCAGCGACATCGGCGACGGCGCCAGCCCGAGGCCCTGGCGAGGGGCCCCGTGCCGGTGGCCAGCCGCCGGCCGGACCGAAGTCCACCCTGGCCTTCGAGCAACTTCGCGCCGCCCAGGGGCCAGCCCCCTCGACCCAGGTGGTGCGTGAGCAGACCGACTATTATCACGCCACCAAGACCACCATCTTCAATGCCCTGATCAACACCATCGACCTGGCCCAACTGGCCCAGCTAGATATCAAGCAGGCCGGCGAAGAGATCCGCGACATCGTCGCCGAGCTGGTGGCGATCAAGAACGTCTCCATGTCGGTGGCCGAGCAGGACATGCTGGTCCAGGACATCATCAATGATGTGCTGGGCTATGGTCCTCTGGAGCCCCTGCTGGCGCGCGACGACATCGCCGACATCATGGTCAATGGCGCGGGCCGCGTGTTCATCGAGGTCGCCGGCAAGGTCCAACTGACCAACGTCCGGTTCCGCGACAACAACCAGTTGATGAATATCTGCCAGCGCATTGTCAGCCAGGTGGGTCGGCGGGTGGATGAAAGCTCCCCGATCTGCGACGCCCGTCTTCCGGACGGCTCCCGGGTCAATGTGATCGCCCCGCCCCTGTCCCTCGACGGGCCGACCTTGACGATCCGGAAGTTCAAAAAAGACAAGCTGACCATGAAGAACCTGGTGGACTATGCGTCCATCAGCCCAGAGGGGGCGCGGGTCCTGGGGGTCATCGGGGCCTGCCGCTGTAACCTGATCATCTCGGGCGGCACCGGTTCGGGAAAGACCACCCTGCTGAATACCCTGACCGCCTTCATCGATCCCACCGAGCGGGTGGTGACCTGCGAGGACGCCGCTGAACTGCAACTGCAACAGCCCCATGTGGTGCGACTGGAAACCCGGCCACCGAACCTGGAGGGCCAGGGCCAGATCACCATGCGCGATCTGGTGAAGAACTGCCTGCGGATGCGCCCTGAGCGGATCATCGTCGGCGAAGTGCGCGGGCCCGAGGCCTTCGACCTGCTGCAGGCCATGAACACCGGCCATGACGGCTCCATGGGTACCCTGCACGCCAACTCCCCGCGCGAGGCCATCAGCCGGGTGGAATCGATGATCACCATGGGGGGCTATGGCCTGCCTTCGCGCACTATCCGCGAGATGATCGTCGGATCGGTGGATGTCATCATCCAGGCCGCGCGCCTGCGGGACGGGTCGCGGCGGATCACCCACATTACCGAGGTGGTGGGCCTGGAGGGTGACGTGATCATCACCCAGGACCTGTTTGTCTACGAGATCACCGGCGAGGACGCCGATGGCAATGTCGTGGGCCGCCATCGCTCCACCGGCATCGCCAGGCCCAGGTTCTGGGACCGCGCCCGCTACTACGGCCTGGAGCGCGAGCTGGCCGAAGCCCTCGACGCCTCGGAGTAGACATGGGCCCAACCCTGATCACCGCTTTGGTGGCTGTGCTGGGTTTC
>JANPAO010000260.1:0-8445 GCA_031429955.1 Phenylobacterium sp.
CCCGACACCGAGATGACTCGGGGCGTCCGGCTGATCATCGAGGATCGGATCAGCAAGGCGGGTGCCCATTGCCGTGAGGTCCTGACCATTGCCGCTGTGGCCGGGCGAACCTTTCCCTTCGACCTGCTGGTGAAGGCCGACACCGCCCATTCCGAAGACGAGATCCTCGATGCCATTGAGGAGGCCGAGCGGATGCACCTAGTGGAGGATGTCTCCCAGGACCGCGTGGCGCGCTATCGCTTTGTGCACGAACAGATGCGCCAGACCCTGGCCTCAGCCCTGTCCCTGCCGCGTCGCCAACGGCTGCATCTGCGGGTCGCCGACGCCATCGAGGCCAATGCGGCCGGCCGAGCCGATCAGTTGGCCAGCGAGATCGGTCACCATCTCTATCAGGCCGGATCCACCGCCGACGGGGGCCGCACGGCGCACTATCTGGGCATCGCCGGAGAACGGGCCATTGCCGCCCTGGCCTTTGAGGATGCCCTGCGACAATTCGACCTGGCCCTGAATGCCCTGGGCGAGCAAGGCGAGGCGTCAGAACGATCGCGCCTGCATGGCCTGCGGGCCGAGGCCCTGCGGGGTGCTGAGCAGATCACCGAGTCCCTTGCTGCCCTAACAAAGGCGGTGGCCTTGGCCCCCAGCCAGGTGCTCAAGGATGATCTGACCCTGCAACGTTGCCGCATGCTGTTGGACATATGGCGAGGCAGCGAGGCGATAGAGGACCTGGAACAACTGCTGGAGCGCGCCACAGCGGCGGGCGATCCCCAGCGGGAGTTGGACGTCCAGCGGGTGGTGGCGCGCGGCTACTACGTCATGTCGCTGGACCATAAGGGTTTCGCCGAGAAGTCTAGGGACGCCTATGAGAGGACCATTGCCCTGGCGCGCGCCCAGGGCGACCGCAAGGCCCTGGCCACCGCCCTGGTGGCAACCGCCCAATTGGTGGACTACTGGCCCGACTATCGACCCCAGGCCAATGCCAATCTGGACGAGGCCGACGCCATCGGGCGCGCTATGGGCGATGAGGAAATCGCCATCGACGTCACCACCAAGGGGCTGGGGGTTCGAGGTTTCAGCCAGGATGATCTGGAGCGGTTGCTGGCACAGCTTATCTTGCGCCGCGATCCGATCCGCCTAAACGCGCTCTACTTCACCGCCATGTGGTCAATGCTGGCAGCCGGGCGGCTGGAGCGCTGTGTCGAGATCTGCGATGCCGCCATCGAGCTGGCCTATCGGATCGGCACCCTGCCGGTGCAGTACCCCACCATCAAAGCCTTCGCCTTGATGGCACTGGGCCGCTATGGCCAGGCCTGGGCATCGCTCGAGGAGGAGATTGCTGACGACGCCCACCGTTTCGGTGCCGCCCTTCGCGACATGGGCAAGCTGCAATACGAGATTCAGCTTGGGGCCTATGAGGCCGCCCTGGCCCGCGCACCCCACGTGATCGCTGAGTCCCATGTCCTGGTCCGCGCCTGGATGTTGCAGTGGATCAGCAACCTGCTGGCGACGCTTGCACCCGTATTCGAGGGTAACGATGAGGAGCTGGAGAAGATCCGTAGTCTGATCTCTTCCACCGGCATGATACCCAATGGGGCAGGCCGCGCGGCCCTGGCCATGGTCGCCGGCGATCAGGAGGCCGCGCGCCAGGACCTCACCGACCAGACCTCGGTGGGACCCAATATCACCCTGCTGAACGAAACGAACCGATATCAGGTCCTGGCCCGGCTGGAGGCCCGCGTGGGCCACGCCGAGGCCGCCCGCGCCGCCATCGAGGCCGCAGAGGCCCAGGCCAGAGCCGCCCAGGCCCAGGGTATTCTGTGGCGGATTCTGGCGGAAAAGGCGCTGATCGAGGAAGCTCTGGAGGGCGACATGGCCGCCGCCGGGAGCCTGGGACAGGCCCAAGCCCTGCGCGCCAAGGTGGCCGACACCATTCCCGATCCGACCCACCGTGCCAGCTTCCTCACCGGGCCCCTGGCATCGCACCTGGGCTTGGCGCGTTAGGCGCTCTGAGGGGTTCGGGGACGAGCCCCCTTTCGCCAATTCATCGGCCCTGTATGAAGACGGACAGACATCAGCCCTATGGGGGATCACGTGAAAACGCTCAGACGTTACCTGCCGCTACTGGTCCTGATCCTGGCTGTAGCGGCTGTTTTTGCCAGCGGCGTGACCCGCTATCTGAACTTCCAAGCCCTCCAAACCCACGAGGCGGAACTGCGCCGACTGGTGAGCGGAAACCTACCCCTGGCCCTGGCGGCCTTCATTGGGGTCTATGCCCTGGCCACTGCGGTCAGCCTGCCGGGTGCGGTCTTCCTCACCTTGATGGGAGGCTATCTGTTCGGGACCTGGGTCGGTGGCGGGGCCACGGTGATCGGCGCCACGCTTGGGGCAGTGCTGGTTTTCTATGTGGTGCGCACCTCGCTTGGCCAGTCCCTGAGGGAGAGGGCCGAGGCGTCCGGCGGACGGCTGAAGGCGGTTATCGATGGGGTCCAGGCCGGAGCCTTTGGCTATATCCTGACCCTGCGGTTAATCCCGCTGGCCCCCTTCTGGCTGGTGAATGTGGCTGCGGCCCTGGCCAACGCCCCCCTGGGGGCCTACGCCCTGGCGACCTTCTTCGGCATCATGCCGGCCACCTTTATCTATAGCGGCATTGGTGCGGGTATCGGGGATGTCCTGGCTCGGGGCGAGACGCCGGACCTGGGGGTGATCTTTAGCCCACCGGTCCTGCTTCCCCTGGTGGCCCTAGGGCTGTTGAGCCTGGGAACCACCATCTTCCAACGCCTTCGGGCCAAGTCGGGGAAAACCCTGTGAGCCCGAAGATCTCCAAGGCCGACCTGGTGGTCATCGGCGCGGGCTCTGGGGGCCTTTCCGTGGCCGCCGGGGCGGCACAGTTGGGCCTGAAGGTGGTTTTGTTTGAAAAGGGCGAGATGGGGGGCGACTGCCTCAACTTCGGCTGCGTGCCCTCCAAGGCCCTGATCGCAGCCGCCAGCGCCGCTCATGAAGCCCGCCAAGCCACCCACCTAGGGGTGACAACCGGGTCGGTCGATGTCGACTTCGCCAAGGTGATGGTGCGCGTCCACGCCGTCATCGAAGAGATTGCCCCCATCGATAGCCAGGAACGCTTCGAGGGCCTGGGCGTGAAGGTGGTGCGCGAGACGGCGCGCTTTGCCGATCCCCGCACCGTGGTCAGCGACAGCACGGCCATCCGCGCCCGCAAGGTGGTGGTGGCCACCGGCTCGCGCGCCATGGTGCCGTCGATCCCCGGTCTGGCGGGGACCGCCTTCCTCACCAATGAGACGATCTTCAACCTGACCACCCTGCCGCGTCGCCTGATCGTGCTGGGGGGCGGCCCGATCGGGGTAGAGTTGGGTCAGGCCTTCCGACGCCTGGGATCAGAGGTCGTGATCATCGAGGCCGCCACCCTGCTGTCGCGCGAGGACCCCGCCGCCGCCAAGGTGGTGATCGATCAATTGGCGGCCGATGGGGTGGAGATGATCACCGGCCACAAGGCCGTGCGGGTGGAGGCTGGCCCGGTGGTGGTCATAGACCAAGGCGGGCGCGAGATTCGAGTCACCGGCTCGCACCTGCTGGTGGCGGTCGGTCGTGAACCGGCCCTGCAACAGCTCGACCTGGAAAGGGCCGGGATCGCCGTCAACCGCGCCGGCATCGTCACCGACAAATCCCTGCGCACCAGTAACCGCCGGGTCTATGCGGTGGGCGACGTGGCAGGCCGGGGTCAATTCACCCACCTGGCGGGCACCCATGCCGCCCTGGTCGTGCGCCGGGCGATCTTTGGCGCTCCGGTCAATGCCGACGCTCTGCAGGTTCCCCGCGTCACCTATAGCGACCCGGAACTGGCGGCCATCGGCCTGGATGAGACCCAGGCTCGCGAGCGGCACGGAAAGGATATCCGTATACAAACCTTCGCGTTCAGGGAGAACGACCGCGCCCAGGCCGAAGGCGATACCCGTGGCTTTGGAAAGCTGATCACCACGGCCAAGGGCAAGGTGCTGGGAGTGACCTTGGTGGGTCGCCATGCGGGGGATCACATCCACATCTGGTCGCTGGTGCTGTCGGCGGGACTGAAGCTGACGGCGCTCACCAGCATGATCGCGCCCTATCCGACCCGTGGTGAAATCGGCAAACGTCTGGCTGGCCAGTTCTATACGCCGGCCCTGTTTGCCCCCAGCACTCGCTTCCTGGTCTCGATCCTAAAGCGGTTTGCCTGATCGGGCTTTCCGAAGACGGGCCAGGAATCCCAGGTCCAATCGACGCTTGAGCCAAAGAGCCCAGCGGCCACGGCCCCAGGCCTTCCCCCTCAAGGCCAGGCTCGTGCCATCGCCGAGGTCCATGATCGAAAGCCATCGACGCTGCGGTTGGTAGCGAGCAAGCCTCCGGCTCGGACCTGCGACCAGGTTTCGCAACAGGGTCGGAGCGGCTCTCACGCCAAACACCCCGGCCGCCGGTCTCGGCTGACCCTCAACGGTGGCGCAGTCGCCAGCGGCGAACACGGTTTGGTCGCCGATAGACTGGAGGGTTGCGGCCACTCGGAGCCGACCCTCGGGGCCAAGCGGCAGGCCAAGCTCGGCCATCAGCGGCGAGGCTTCCAGGCCAGAAGCCAGGACCAACATATCGCAGGCCAGGCTCCTGCCGTCAGCCAGGGCGCAGGCACCTTCGGTGCGGGCCACGACCTCGCCCGCCACGACGCCGACACCGCGCTTGGTCAGGGTAAGGGTCAGGTGGTGTCTTGCGCCAGCCGAGCCCCAGGCGGCAGGGGCCGCCGCCACCAGCGAGACCTGAGGCCGTATCCCCTGACGCTCCAAGAGTCCCGCCAGGGCGGCGGCCAGCTCGAAGCCCGTGGGACCGCCACCAGCCACCGCCAGGGCCGGGCTGGCGCCCGTTCGCCGGACATGGGCCAAGACCTGGGCTTGCAGGTCCACGAGGTTGGTGAGGGGCTTGGCCGCCCAGACACCTTCCATGTGCGCCAAGCCATGGGGGTCGCGGGAGCGGCTTCCGGCGTTGAGGGATAGCCGGTCATAGTCCAGGCTGCTGCCGTCGCTGAGCGCCACCTGCCGCTGCAGGCAATCGACCTCCTCGACCTGAGTGATGAGGTGCCGGACGCCGCATCGCGCCGCCAGGGCTGCCACATCCAGACGAGCGGCCCGGGGATCGAGGGCCCCTGACAGAACCCCGGTGGCAAGGCCCGAATAGTGGAACCAGCGTGGTGCCACCAGAACCGGTTCGACCTGTGCATCCCGCAATCGCTGCGCTGCAGCCAAGATAAGCAGGTGCGCATGCCCGGCCCCCACCAGGACCGCGCGGGTGGTCATCAGGGTCTAGGGACGGGTCAGCTCTTGCCCGTCCGGGCCGACAGGCCGGCGAGATACTTCTCGATCCGAGCCGCGTTGGCACCCAGGTCACTCAGCCCCACCCGCGAGGTCGAGCGGACAACCACCAGCGAACCGCCGCCGGCGGCGGCAGGGCGGACGCGGATCACCACGTCATCCTTGAAACCAAACCAGAAGGTCTCAGCCGTAGCCTCGATCATGCCAGCCCCAGGCTGGGGCGTCACATCTGACCAACCTTCGGCCTCGGCCTGCGCCTTGGCGGCAGCCATCACCTCGGCGGGGGCGGCGGTGAGGGTCAGGGTGCGAACGGCCGGATAGCCTTCCTGGCCCACCTGGCCCAGGGTCTTGCCACCCATGGAGGCAAAGCGGGCCCCTTGATAGGCCGCCAGCGAGGTGATCGGAGCCGCGAGGGACTCCACCGGATTGGCCGCCTGGGCCTGCCGGGCTGCCAGGATGCGCGCTGAGAACATCGGGGGGTCGACGATATTGGTGGCGATGTCGTGGATCGGCGGAATGTCCGCCGAGCGGCCCCGCATATTCACCAGGTAGCCCATGCCCAGGGCCGGAATCAACAAACCCACCAGGGCCATCTGCCATCCCTGGCGCGGCCTGCCCACAAAGGCCACAACCAGGGCCACGAGGCCAAGCGCCAAGGCCGCCAACAGCAGGCGCGGGCCCCATTGGACGATCAGCACCCCAAGCCCTGTCTGCCAGGGCCACAGACCAAACTTCACCCCCAGGGCCGCTGCGGCAAAATAGACCGGGATCAAGAGGGAGAGCGCCATGGACAGGCGCGCCAGGGTCAGTTTCATCTCAGGTGATCCTCCATCGGAACCTGTCTGGTTCGACCCGATCTTAGCCTGGGTCCGGCACGTTCCCAAGAGGCACCTCGCGGGCCACCACGGGGGCGGAAAATTCTCGCCGCGCGATCAGGCTACGCTGCACCACGGTGAGGCCGCAAAGTCCAGCATAGGTCCCGGCAATCAGCGGGAAGGCCGCTGGCCAGAGGCACATCAGGACAAAGGCCAGGATGGTCTCGCCTCCCTCGGCGATGCCGGTGCTGTAGAAGAAGCTCTTGTGCCCATGCGCCTGGGTTTGCAGACCCCGCTTCTCGGCCAGGGCCGCATAGGCCAGGAAGCTCACCCCCGTCAGGGTAAAGCTGGCGATCAGCACCATGGCATAGGGCAGGTTCTCGGGCCGCGCGAAGCCAAACCCCAAGGGCACCGCTACGTAGAAGACGAAGTCGCAGATGATGTCCAGGTAGCCCCCAAAATCGCTGGGCCCGGCAGCACGGGCCACCGCCCCGTCCAGGCCATCTATCATCCGATTGCCGAGGATCAAGGCCAGTCCCATCAGCGGGTGCCCCAGACCGATAATGAGACCAGCAAGGAGACCTACCGCCGCCCCGAGCAGGCTCATCTGATTTGCCTCAATGCCGAGCCGCGCCAAGTCACGCCCCATGGCGTTGAGCGGAGGGTCGATGATGGGGCGCAGCTTTGAATCAAACATTGGTCGTCCTCTGCGCGGTCCTCACGCCAGCCTACCGCTCCAGCGACAGAAGTTCATACCAGGTCTGCATATAACCCCCCACTCCGCCCTGCAGCATCACCCCATCAGCGTCGTCGCTGATCCAGACATCATAGGGGGGATGGGTACCAGCCATACCGCTGGAGCCGTCATCCAGGAACTGGAAATGGCGGGCGGCAAAGGTCCCAGCCTTCACGGTCACGGTCTCGGGGCCCACATAGAGGGCATCGATATTGACCTCGGCGATCAGGGGCGGTGAGGCCCCGCGATGGTCGGGCGAGGGCAGCATGACCCGCAACCGCCGCCGCTGGCCGGGTGTCCAGGCCAGGGTCGACAGCAGATATCCATCGGCCACCACCGGGTGGGTACCAAAGCCGTCGATCGGGCCGCCCATCTCCACCCGCTGAGAGACCCGGCCAATGGTCGGGCCATAGGACTCGCACTCCACGAAATCGGGGCCGAACCGGAACCAGCCCGACCCCATGAAGGCATCGCCCACCGTCAGGCGGACGTGGCAATCCATCGGCTTGCGATGCTCATCCAACGAATAGACGATGTCGCGCAAGACGGTGGGGTCCGGCTCCTCGATCTCGCAGTGGGCTCGCAGGGTGGTCTTGCCGTCACTGTGATGGGTGAAGGTGAAGTGCTCGATCCCCCTGGGCTGATCCAGGCGCTCAGGTTTCTTTGAGGTATAGAGGATGGTCCCGCGGACAGTGCGGTGCTTCATGTCTTGACCCTTGATAATTTGTCCGAACAAATCCCATTTCACTATCCCCCGCAAGACCTTGCCCCGGTGCCATGAGCCTTGATCGTCGAAATCTCCTGGCCCTCGGCCTTGCAGCGCCCCTGATTTTGGCAGCGGGTAAGGTCCCCATGACCGGCGCGGAGATTGTGGCCCGCGCCCATGCGGCCGCCGGAGGCGAGACCTGGCTTCGTCCCCGCAGCCTGATCATGACCGGTCATGCCAGCTTCTTCCCAAAGCGCGACGAAGCCAGCCGGGTGGAAGTCCCCAACTACACCATGTGGCGGGTCTATCCCGAGCAGTCGACAGACGCTCACCTGGCCAATGGCATGGTCCGCATCGATGCGCGGCTGGCCAATGGCGAGGTCTATTTCCAGACCGCCTTTGACGGGGTTGAGACCTACAGTCAGGCGGGCAGAGTACCTGGAGCCCAAGCCTCGCGGGAGTGGTCGGAAAACTTTGGGTTCGGCATCATCCGGTTTGCCTTGGAGCCCGGATTCACCCTGGACCGCCTGCCCGACGACAGTGCCGAAGGTCGGGCAATCTATGTGGTGCGGGTCAATGATCCCCAGGGCGGCAAGACCCTTTTCGGCATTGCCCAGGATGATTTCCAGATCCTCTGGCTGGGCTTCCAGACTGCCCGCGGCTGGCACGAGCGGCGCTACTCCAACTTCTACCGCAAGCCCGGGATCAGCTTCACCCAACCTGGACTGGTGCGGCTCTACTATGATGGGATCAAGCAGAACCAGATTGCCTGGACCGACTACCGGGTCGGCGAGAGCATTCCGCAAAGTTGGTTCCAGATCGCGCCTTAGCCGCCGGTGGCGCGGTCGC
>JANPAO010000261.1:0-7447 GCA_031429955.1 Phenylobacterium sp.
CCATGACCGGGATGTGGCGGCAGCTACGCGACGGCGGATTGCCTTCCGCGACGGACTGGTGGTCTCCGATGAGCGGGACGACGCGCCATGAGATCGTTCGAACTCGCCCGCTTCGCCGCCAGCGCCATCATCGCCCATCCGATGCGGTCGGTCCTGACCTCGCTGGGCGTGGTGATCGGGGTCGCCGCCGTGATCATGATGACCTCCATCGGCCTGGGCGCGCAGCAGCGGGTCACCAGCACCATTGCCGGTCTGGGCTCCAATCTCATCATCGTCAGCCCCGGCGCATCTCGCGGCGGCATGGGTGGCGGCGGGGTAGCCCGGGGCGCGGCTGGAACCGAACAGACCCTGAAAGACGCCGACGCCGAGGCTATTCGAAAACAGGTGGAGGGGGTGGCGGCGGTAGCCCCCGCCGTGCGCGGTCAGGCTCAGCTCACCGCCGATGGTGCCAATTGGAACAGCCGCATCGAGGGGGTCACACCGGACTATCTGGTGGCGCGGGATCTGGAGATCGCCTCGGGCCGAATGTTCGACGATCGCGAGGCCCGCCAGGGTCGCAAGGTGGTGGTGATCGGCCCCACGGTGGCAACCCAGCTCTGGGGCGATGCCGACCCCATCGGCAAGCGGGTCCGGGTCCGCAGCGTGCCCTTCGAAGTGATCGGGGTGCTGGCCCCCAAGGGGCAGTCGAGCTTTGGCCAGGACCAGGACGACGTGCTGCTTGGGCCGCTGGCGGCGGTTCGGTCGCGGATCGTTGGGCGGCGTGCGCGGGGCGACACGGTCCAGATGATCTACGTCAAGGCCGTGGATGCCGAGGTTCTGGACCGCGTTCAGGAAGACACAACCGCGGTCCTGCGGGAGACCCACCGCATTCGTCCCGGCGATGACGACGACTTCTCCACCCAGAACATGGCCTCGATCCTGGAGGCCTCCCAGGCCGCCATCGCCACCTTCACCGTGCTGCTGGCGGCGGTGGCCGGAGTCTCTCTGGTGGTGGGCGGGGTCGGGATCATGAACATCATGCTGGTGGCCGTCACCGAACGCACCCGGGAAATCGGACTGCGGATGGCAGTGGGGGCCAAGCGATCCGACATCCTGGTGCAGTTTGCCTTGGAATCCATAGCCCTGTCCCTGGTGGGCGGCCTGATCGGACTATTGCTGGGGGTATTGGGGGCCATTGGCATCGCCAAGATCGGTTCCTGGCCCGCCGCCATCCCGGCCTGGGCCGGACCCGTGGCCCTGGGCTTCTCGTGCCTGGTGGGCCTGGTGTTTGGAGCCTATCCCTCCTGGCGCGCCGCCCGGCTCGATCCCATTGAGGCCCTGCGCCGGGAATAGGTGGTTGCGCCCAACAGCCAAGACAGCAGGTCAGCCACCACCTCATCCCGGTTGGTCTCGTTCAGCATCTCGTGGCGGCCACCGGCGTAGATCTTGACGTCCAGGTGGCGAATGCCGGCGGCCCGGTACCGGTTCACCAGCGGATGGAGCAGTTCCAGGTCGCGGTTGATCGGGTCCTTGTCGCCGACGAAGATATAGATCGGCAGGTCCTTGGGGATCTTGGCAATCTCAGTCTCGTCCCGCAGTCGGGCGCTCACCCGGGCAAAGCTGTCGGCGGCGCTGGGCTGGCGGGAAAATCCACACAGCGGGTCTGCGATGTACTTGTCCACCTGCGCATCATCCCGCGACAGCCAGTCATAGGGGGTGCGAGGCGGCGGCCCCTCGGCATTCATCTCGTCCAGGCGCTTGGCCGGCCCGGCGCGGTCGCCGAAGGCCGCCGTCCCTGACAGAACCAGGCCATCGATCTTGCCGGCAAGGTCAAACACATAGGCCTGGGCAAACAACGATCCCAGGCTGTGGCCCAGCAGGACGAGCGGCAGGCCAGGGTTTTCCGCCCGCGCCAGGTCGGTCAGCCGGGCGAGGTCCGCCACCACCGCCTCGGCTCCGTCGACGCCGAAATCGCCCAGGGCCTCTGGGCTTGGGGCGGTATAACCGTGGCCGCGATGGTCGTCGGCGTAGAGAACGAAGCCCGCCGCCATCAGCGGGACCAGGGGCTCGGGGTAGCGCCGCGCGTGCTCGCCCATGCCGTGGGCGATCTGCAGGATGGCCCGGGGGGCAACGCTTTCGTCGGCCCAACGGAAGCCCGCGATGGAAACCCCATCGGCGCCCGCAAACCGGAACTGCTTCTCTGAATAGCTCATCATCGCCCCCTGCGCCCTGCCGATGCGTGACCGATCAGATAGCGTGCGATGGCCGCCATGCACGTGGTTTTTCACAAGACGCACGGGGGGTCTCGACAGGGTGCCCCGGCGATGGGACGACTAAGCCATGTTTGTCACGCATCGTCGCCTCCGCCCCGCCCTGATCGCCAGCCTGGTGGCAGCCCTGCTAGCCGCCTGCCAACCCCAGGTCAGTCGCCCCCCCTGCCCGGCCGGCGAGGTCTGCCTGGCCTACGGCAGCAACAGCGAGGCCGGCTCCCTTGATCCCCAGACCGCCAATCTGGTGGACGAATTTACCATCATCGGCGACCTGATCTCGGGCCTGACCACCGAGTCGCCGGAGGGCAAGCCGATCCCAGCCATGGCCGAGCGGTGGGAAACCAGCCCCGACGGCCTGGTCTGGACCCTTCATCTGCGGGAGGCCAAGTGGTCGGATGGCGTGCCGGTGACCGCCGATGACTTCGTCTTTGCCTATCAGCGCATCCTCGATCCGAAGACCGCCGCCATCTATGCCTACCTGGTCTATCTGCTGAAGAACGGCCAGGCGGTGAACGAAGGCAAGGCCCCGCTGAGCGCGGTGGGCGCGCGCGCCATCGACCCCCGCACTCTGGAACTGACCCTGGAACATCCAGCCCCCTATTTGCCGGAACTCTTGAAGCATCAGGCCTATTTCCCGGTCCCCAGGCATGCGGTGGAAAAGTGGGGCGATGCCTGGACCAAACCCGGCCGCTACGTCAGCAACGGCCCCTTCAAGCTGATGAGCTGGCGGCTCGGGGACCGCGTCGATGTGGTCAAGAACCCGCAGTTCTATGACGCCGCCAATGTCTGCATCGACCGCATCAGCTACTTCCCCACCGCCGACTCGGTGATGGCCGAGCGGCGCATCGCCCGGGGCGAGCTGGACATCAACACCTCGTTCCAGTCCAACCGCCTGACCCGCATCCGCAAGACCATGCCGGGCTATGCGCGGACCAAGCCGTCGCTGGCCACCTCCTACCTCTCCTTCAACACCCGCGAGATCGCCGCCTTCCGCGACATCCGCGTGCGCCGCGCCCTGTCCCAGGCCATCGACCGGGACTTCATCACCGACAAGCTGCTGCGGGCCGGCCAGATCCCGGCCTACAGCTTCGTGCCGCCCGAGACCGCAGGCTACACCGCCGGTGCCCGCACGATCTGGGCCGATCAGTCCCTGGCCCAGCGCCAGGCCGGTGCCAAGGCCCTGCTCGCCCAGGCCGGCTATGGACCCGACAACCCGCTGACCTTTGAGTTCAAGATCTCCAACGGCCCCGACACCGTGCTGCTGGCCAGCGCCGTCCAGGCCGACTGGGCCAGCATCGGGGTCAAGGCCAAGATCGTGCAGAACGAAGGCCAGATCGCCTTTGCCGCCTATCGCAATCGCGACTTCGGCATCGGCTCCATGAGCTGGATCGCCGACTTCAACGATCCGGTGACCTTCCTGTCGCTGATGAAGTCCGACACAGGGGGCCAGAACTACGGCGACTACAAGAACCCCGCCTACGACGCCCTGCTTTTGGCCGCCGACCACGAACCCGACGCCACCAAGCGCGCCGTCATCCTGCAGCGCGCCGAGCAGATCATCCTGAACGACGAGGCCATCGCCCCCCTGTTCTATGTGGTCAACCGCAACCTGGTCAGCCCCAAGGTCACCGGCTGGGTCGACAACGCCACGAACATGCACCGGGCGCGGTGGTTGTGCGTGAAGGGGTAGGTGTACCCGTGGCTAGTCGACCAATGCTCTACGGGGCCAGCTACAGCGTCTATGTGCGAGCGGTCCGCCTAGCGCTGGAAGAAAAGCAGGTGGGCTACGAACTCATCGAGGTCGATGTATTCGCGCCCCCCGGTTCTCCCCCTGAGCACTTGGCGCGGCACCCGTTCGGTCGCATCCCGGCCTTTGATCACGATGGTTTTGCACTCTACGAGACCGCCACGATCAACCGCTATATCGACGAGGCCTTCAATGGCCCGCGCTTGCAGCCAAAGGACGTTCGGTTGCGCGCCAGGATGGGCCAGGCGATCTCGATCCTGGACAACTACGCCTATCGCGCACTCGTTTGGGGAATCTATGTCGAACGTGTCGAAGCCCCACGCCAAGGACGAGCCCCGAACGAAGAGCGGATCGCAGACTCTATCGAGACTGCGGCGATCTGCATGAAGGCGCTGGATGAGATCGCCCCGGAGTCGGCCTGGCTTGCCGGGCCCGATCTGAGTCTCGCGGATGTTCACGCCGCGCCGATATGGGCCTACTTCATGCAAGCTCCCGAAGCCGATCTTCTCGTCAAGTCCCATCCAAGACTAATGGATTGGTGGAGACGCTTCAGCCAGCGTCCCTCGGCGGCCAAAGTCTTGCGCCTATAATCGACGAGGGCGCGCCCGTAGGCCCGGCGAGTGTTGGCGTTTCGGATCGTCGAGGCGAAGTCCTCGAGAAAACGGACTTCTGCGCCCCCGCACTCTGCGGTGACCAGGGCCGGCAGTGACCGGCCGGCGGACCCGATGATGTACTCATTCACCGCTGATGTTTTGCCTTAGGAAGGCGGCGTAGCCTGGTTACGGTGGTTACGGTGGCAGTTGCAATAACCCCTATTCCGCCGGACCCGCCCTCGGCGCGGGACCCCCCTTACGGGATGCCAGGGTCAGGCCGGCGCGCGCCTCCATCCTCAACCGCTCGTTCTCGCGCCGCAATCGACCGACCTCCGAGGCCAGATCAGACGGCGAGGGGGCCGGCGCCTGCGTGTTGGTGCGCCACGCCGCCCCCCTCGCCTGCGCCCCGAACTGCGTCATCCATCGTCGCAGCACCGTCTCGTGCAGACCCAGCTCGCGCGCCACCGCGCCCGCCGACAGGCCACTGCTCGCGACCCGGTCAACCGCCTCGCGTTTGAATGACTCCGGAAACACCCGGCGTTGCGTACTCATCAGACACTCCTCTCCAGCTCCGAAAAGCTAGCATGGGTGTCCACTGAAACGAGGGACGATCAGTAGCAGAATGACCCCATCGCTGGTGCACATCCCAACGCACCTACCTTCGCGCTCGGGTACGGCAAGTGGGGTGTTCGCTGCCGAGAAAACCTTGGCGGTGACGCAGGGATTCGAACCCTGGATACGCTTTCACGTATGACGATTTAGCAAACCGTTGCCTTCAGCCACTCGGCCACGTCACCATCAAGGCGCGGACCGATAGCGGTTTCGTGGGCGGCTGGCAATCGAGGTCGAACGGTTTGGGGCCATGTTAACCCGACAATCAGACCCCTGAGGCAAACTGGCGTTTTCTCACCGTGTCGGTCCCGCGCGTCTCATGTCTTCTGTCGTACAGTTTCAGCGCAAGCTTGCCCCTGAGGTCGAGGTGGGGGGGCAACCCGTCGCGCCAGCCATGGACCTGCCGCCCGCCGAGCGGGGTGCCTCAGAGGACCGCCGCGGACCGTTTCGGCCCAAGACCCTGATCCCGACCCGCGCCCGGCTCCAGGGTCGGGTGGTGGCCCAGATGTTCCAGTTGGCCGACATGGCGGCCCTGGTGATCGCCGGGGCCGTGGTCCACAGCCTGGGGGCCGAGCATGGCGCGGCCCCGGCGGTGACGGCCACCGGTGCCCTGGCGGTGCTGATCAGTCTGTCGCTGTTCAAGAGCTATGGCTTTGGCCGCCGGGAAGGGCTGGCCTATCACCTGGCCCGACTGACCGGGGCCGTGGCCCTGGGGATCGCAGTGGCGGCCGGCATCCTGGCCCCCTTCGTGCCCCTCGGTGCCCTGGCGCAGGCCCTGAGCCTCTGGGGTCCGGCGGTCTTTGCTGGTCTCTATGGCCTGCACATCATCTGGTGGCTGTGTGTCCGGGGTTGGCGGGCCAGCGGCCGACTGACCCCCAATATTGTGGTGGTGGGGGCCACCGGCGCGGCCGAGCGACTGATCGCCGCCACCCTCCGAAGCCGCGACGCCAATATCCTGGGGGTCTTCGACGACCGCGCCTCGCGCAGTCCGGCCGGCATTCGTGGGGTTCCGGTGCTGGGGGATACCAGCGCCCTGCTGGCCCACAAGATCATGCCCTATGTGGACCGGATCGTGATCACCGTGCCCTCCCAGGCCCGCGCCCGGGTCAGCCAGGTGATCGAGAGGCTGCGGGTGCTGCCCAATGAAGTGACCCTGCTGCTGGATGGCGAGGATGAGGCCCACGAGGCCGCTGCCATCAGCCGCATCGCCGACGTGCCCCTTGCCCATATCTCCGGCGCACCGCCGGACGACACCCGGGTCGTGGTCAAGCGCGCCCAGGACCTGGTGATCGGGGCCCTGGCCCTGGCCGTGGCCGCCCCAGTGATGTTGCTGGTGGCCTGGGCCATCAAGCTCGACAGCCCCGGTCCGGCCCTGTTTCGCCAACGTCGCCACGGCTTCAACAATGAAGAGATCGTGGTCTGGAAGTTCCGCTCCATGCGGGTTCAGGCCCCCAACCAGGGCCGGGTGAAACAGACCCAGGCCGACGATGACCGGGTCACGCGGGTCGGGCGGTTCATTCGCAAGACCTCGCTGGACGAATTGCCGCAGATCTTCAACGTGCTGACCGGCGAGATGTCCCTGGTAGGGCCCAGGCCCCATCCCGTGGGGATGATGACCGGTGAGGTGGAGTCGGCCCGTCTGGTCTCGGAATATGCCCATCGCCATCGCATGAAGCCCGGCATGACCGGCTGGGCAGCGATCCATGGCTCACGGGGGCCGGTGAACACTCCGGCCCTGGTCAAGCGCCGGGTGGCCCTGGACGTGGAGTACATCGAGCGCCAGTCGTTCCTGCTGGACCTCTATGTCATGGTCATGACCCTGCCCTGCCTGCTAGGCGACCGCGAAAACATCCGCTGAGGTCGCCGTCGCCTTAACCGTTTGAAACCCTCTGGTCTGGCATGTTGCGTCGGTGCCGAGGCGGTTGACGCCCGGCGAGCCGTGAAGGGTCTAGGGCATGTTCTGGCGAGGGGTGGTCGGCTATCTGCCCGCCAACGTGGTTCAGGGGGTGGTTGGCCTGCTGACCATCGTCGCCTTCACCCGCCTGCTGACGCCTGCCCAGTTCGGCGACTATGCCCTGGGCCTGGCGGCCATGACCCTGGCCCACACCGCCGTGTTCACCTGGAACGAAGCCGCCATGGCGAGGTTCTGGGCCCGGGAAGCCCATCAGGACGGCGGTGCCGATCACAGCGCCACCATCTATCGCGCGTGGCTGGGCCTACTGTTGCTGCTGCCGGTGATGGCGGGG
>JANPAO010000262.1:0-3371 GCA_031429955.1 Phenylobacterium sp.
GAGGTCCGCCAGTCGATGACGACACGGTTGGAAATGCCGGTGGCTTCATCGGCTTCTTCGCGAACGGAGAAGTTTTCCACCAGGTCTTCAAAGCGAACCTTACCGCCAACCTCTGTGATGATCGGGGTTGAGTAGGGGTCCCACTCGGCCAGGCGCTGACCGCGCTTGACCTTCTCACCGTCACGAACCTTCAGGCGCGCACCATAGGGCGGCTTGTAGGTTTCCCGATCCTTGCCATCCACCTGCACGCTCATCTGCAGGTTCCGCGACAGGCAGATCAGTTCGCCGTCGGGAGCGATAACAGTGTTGCCCCCGGCCAGCTTTACGGTGCCAGTGTTGGTGCTCTCATAGAAGGACTGTTCGGCCACCTGGGCGGTGCCGCCGATGTGGAAGGTCCGCATCGTCAGCTGTGTGCCGGGCTCGCCGATGGACTGGGCGGCGATGACGCCAACAGCTTCACCCATGTTCACGGGCGTGCCGCGGGCCAGGTCGCGACCATAGCAGGTGGCGCAGACGCCATTGGCTGCTTCGCAGGTCAGGACGGAGCGCACCTTGACCGATTGAACGCCGGCAGCGTCGATCAGGTCGCAGATGTTTTCGTCCATATAGGTGTCGGCCGGAACGATGACCTCGCCGGTGCCTGGATCCTTGATGTCCTCGGCCGTGGACCGGCCCAGAATGCGCAGACCCAGAGAGACCAGCACGTCACCGCCTTCGATCACGGCGCGCAGGGTGATCCCTCGCGTGGTGCCGCAGTCTTCCTCGTTGATGATGCAGTCCTGCGCCACGTCCACCAGACGGCGGGTCAGGTAGCCGGAGTTGGCGGTCTTCAGAGCGGTGTCAGCCAGGCCCTTGCGGGCGCCGTGGGTGGAGTTGAAGTACTCCTGAACGGTCAGGCCTTCCTTGAAGTTCGAGATGATCGGAGTCTCGATGATCTCGCCAGACGGCTTGGCCATCAGGCCGCGCATCCCGCCCAGTTGCTTCATCTGGGCCTGCGAACCACGGGCACCGGAGTTGGCCATCATGAAGATGGAGTTGATCTCCAGTTCCCGACCGTTGGCGTCCTTCGGCTGGGTGGAGATTTCCGCCATCATTTCATCGGCGACCCGGTCGGTGGCTTTCGCCCAGGCATCGACGACCTTGTTGTACTTCTCGCCCTTGGTGATCAGGCCGTCGGCATATTGCTGCTCGTACTCTTCCACCAGCTTGCGGGTTTCGGTGACGATCGGCTTCTTGCGGGCGGGGATGATGATGTCATCCTTGCCGAAGGAGATGCCGGCCTTGGCCGCTTCCTTGAAGCCCAGCGCCATGATCTGGTCGGCGAAGATGACCGTCGCCTTCTGACCGCAGTGGCGGTAGACGATGTCGATCAGGTTGCCGATTTCCTTCTTGGTGAGGTTCTTCTCCAGAAGCCGGTGGCCGACCGCCGGATGGTGCGGGAACAGGGCCGAGATCTTCATCCGGCCGGGCGTGGTGTCGATCAGTTTACGCTGCAGCACGCCCTCAGCATTCATCTCGCTGTGGCGGGCCTTGATCTTGGAGTGGATGCTCACCACCCCATGTTCCAGCGCCGCTTCGATCTCGCTCAGATCGGCAAAGATCTTGCCTTCGCCGGGCTCACCCTCGCGGGCCAGAGACAGATAGTAGAGCCCCAGGACGATGTCCTGCGACGGCACAATGATCGGGCGACCATTGGCAGGCGACAGGATGTTGTTGGTGCTCATCATCAGCACGCGGGCTTCCAACTGGGCTTCCAGCGAAAGCGGCACGTGGACGGCCATCTGGTCGCCGTCAAAGTCAGCGTTGAAGGCCGCGCAGACCAGCGGGTGAAGCTGGATGGCCTTGCCCTCGATCAGCTTGGGCTCGAAGGCCTGGATGCCGAGGCGGTGCAGGGTCGGCGCGCGGTTCAGGAGCACCGGGTGTTCGCGGATCACCTCGTCCAGGATGTCCCAGACGGCGGGCTGCTCGCGCTCCACCATGCGCTTGGACTGCTTGACGGTGCCTGACAGGCCCTTGGCGTCAAGACGCGCATAGATGAACGGCTTGAAGAGCTCGAGCGCCATCTTCTTGGGCAGGCCGCACTCATGCAGCTTCAGCTCGGGGCCGACCACGATGACCGAACGGCCCGAATAGTCGACGCGCTTGCCCAGCAGGTTCTGACGGAACCGGCCCTGCTTCCCCTTCAGCATGTCGGCCAGCGACTTCAGGGGCCGCTTGTTGGCGCCGGTAATGACACGGCCACGACGGCCGTTGTCGAACAGGGCGTCGACGGATTCCTGCAGCATCCGCTTTTCGTTGCGGATGATGATGTCAGGGGCCCGCAGCTCGATCAGGCGCTTAAGGCGGTTGTTGCGGTTGATGACCCGGCGATAGAGGTCGTTCAGGTCAGAGGTGGCAAAACGGCCGCCATCCAGCGGCACCAGCGGACGCAGTTCCGGCGGGATCACGGGGACCACCGAAAGCACCATCCATTCCGGCTTATTGCCGCTTTCGATGAAGCTTTCGATCAGCTTCAAGCGCTTGGAGGTCTTCTTCAGCTTCATTTCCGAGGTGGTGGTGAGCAGATCCTCACGCAGCCGGTCGGCTTCCTTGGGCAGGTCGATGGCCCGCAGCAGACCCTGGACGGCCTCGGCACCGATCTCTGCGGTGAAGCTGTCGTCCCCGAACTCTTCCTGGTAGCGCATATAGTCGTCTTCCGAGAGCAGCTGGTGCTGCTTCAGGGGCGTCAGGCCAGGTTCGGTGACGATATAGTACTCAAAATAGAGCACCCGCTCGATGTCCTTCAGGGCCATGTCCAGCATCATCGAGATGCGGCTGGGCAGGGACTTCAGGAACCAGATGTGGGCGACCGGCGAGGCCAGTTCGATGTGGCCCATCCGCTCGCGCCGAACGCGGGCCAAGGTCACCTCCACGCCGCACTTCTCGCAGATGATGCCCTTGTATTTCATGCGCTTGTACTTGCCGCACAGGCACTCGTAGTCCTTGGTCGGGCCAAAGATCCGAGCGCAGAACAGGCCGTCACGCTCCGGCTTGAAGGTCCGATAGTTGATGGTCTCAGGCTTCTTGATCTCGCCGAAGGACCACGAGCGGATCTTCTCAGGCGACGCCAGGGCGATGCGGATACGGTCGAAGGTCGGAACGGCCTGGACCGGGTTGAAGATATTCAGGACTTCCTGGTTCATCAGAATTCCAGTTCGTCAGCAGTTTCAGGAGCGAACTGGGAGGAGCTGACGGGCCCCTCCCCTCGCATGACGATGGCGTGAGACGCCGCTTTAGCCGTTCTCGAGTTCGACGTTCAGGCCCAGGGAACGCATTTCCTTGACCAGCACGTTGAAGCTTTCCGGGATCCCGGCCTCGAAGGTGTCGTCGCC
>JANPAO010000263.1:0-12005 GCA_031429955.1 Phenylobacterium sp.
GGCATTCCCAAGGAGTACCGCGTCGACGGCATGCCAGCCGAGATCGAGGCACTGTGGGAACAGGGCATCGCCTGGCTGAAGGACGCCGGTTGCGAAATCGTCGAGGTCAGCCTGCCCCACACCAAGTACGCCCTGCCAGCCTACTATATCGTCGCCCCCGCCGAGGCCTCCTCCAACCTCGCCCGCTATGACGGCATGCGCTACGGCCTAAGGGTTGAGGGGGCCAACCTCACCGAGACCTATGAGAACACCCGCGCCGCCGGGTTCGGTACCGAGGTCAAGCGCCGCATCCTGATCGGCACCTATGTGCTCTCGGCCGGCTATTACGACGCCTATTACGTCAAGGCCCTGAAGGTCCGTCGCCGGATCGCCGACGACTTTGACCAGGCCTTCCAGAAGGTGGACGCGCTGCTCACCCCCACCGCCCCGTCAGCAGCCTTTGCGCTTGGGGAAAACGCCGACGATCCGGTGGCCATGTACCTGAACGACATCTTCACGGTGACGGTGAACCTGGCGGGCCTGCCCGGCATGAGCATCCCGGCGGGGGTCGATCACAAGGGCCTGCCCCTGGGCCTGCAACTGATCGGCAAGGCCTTGGATGAGGGAACCCTGTTTTCCCTGGGAGGAGCCTTGGAAAAGGCCGCCGACTTCCGCGCCAAGCCTGCGCGCTGGTGGTAACAAAAAACCCCCGCCTGTGAGGGCGGGGGTCTAATTGCCGATGTGGCGAAGACGCCTACTTCGGGAGCTTGTCCAGGTCGGCCTGAACCGCCGCGATCTGGGCGTCGGTGAGGGCACCCTGCGACAGGGGTTGCAGCGCCTTGAGGCTCATGGCCTTGAACTGATCAAAGGCCGGGTGACCGGTGAGTTCCGGGATGTTCTTGTCCAGGATCGCCTTGGTGGCGGGATTGGCCGCCAGGGTTTCAATCGGGGTGGAATCCACCGAGAGCGCGGCGGTCTGGGCCAGGGCCGGAGCCGCGGCCATCATGCCAAAGGAGAGCGAGAGGCCCAGCAGGCCGGCGGTAAGTGTCTTTTTCATAGTGGTTCCCTTCCCCGAGGGGCGATTTTTTGCGACGACAGGAAGCTTCAAAATTGTGGCTCGCGCAAGGCCAATCGCAAGGCGGCTTTCACTGAAACGCGGCCCGGTTTAGGAAAGCCCCATGACTGACTCCTCCAAAGTGATCCAGGGCCGGACGGGCCCATGGGAAATGGTTCTCGGCCTGGAGATCCATGCCCAGGTGGCCTCCAAGGCCAAGCTGTTCTCCGGCGCCGCCGTCGGCTTCGGCGGCGGACCCAATGAGCAGGTCAGCCTGGTGGACGCCGCCATGCCGGGCATGCTGCCGGTGATCAACCGCTTCTGCGTCGAGCAGGCGGTGAAGACGGGGCTTGGGCTGAAGGCCCAGATCAACCTGCGCTCCAGCTTTGATCGCAAGAACTACTTCTATCCCGACCTGCCCCAGGGCTATCAGATCAGCCAGTTCAAGGACCCTGTGGTGGGGGAGGGCGAGGTGATCGTCGAGCACGACGATGGCTCCACCTTTACGGTTCGCATTGAGCGTCTTCACCTGGAACAGGATGCCGGCAAGTCGCTGCACGACCAGGACCCCAACGCCACCTATGTGGACCTGAACCGCGCCGGCACCGCCCTGATGGAGATCGTTTCCAAGCCCGACATGCGCTCGGCCGCCGAGGCCGCAGCCTATGTGAAGAAGGTCCGGACGATCCTGGTCTATCTGGGGACCTGCGACGGGGACATGGAGAAGGGCAACCTGCGGGCCGACGTCAATGTCTCGGTCTGCCGCCCCGGCGACTACGAAAAGTTCCGCGAGACTGGCAGCTTCAGCCACCTGGGCACCCGCTGCGAGATCAAGAACGTCAATTCCTATCGCTATATCCAGCAGGCCATTGAGTATGAGGCCCGCCGTCAGATCGAGATCCTGGAGGACGGTGGCAAGATCGACCAGGAGACCCGGCTGTTTGATCCCAACAAGATCGAGACCCGCTCCATGCGCTCCAAGGAAGAGGCGCACGACTATCGCTACTTCCCCGATCCGGACCTGCTGCCGCTGGTGTTGGACTCCGCCTGGGTCAAGGCCATCCAGGACTCGCTGCCGGAACTGCCCGACGCCAAAAAGGCCCGCCTGCAGAGCCAGTATGGCCTCTCGGCCTATGATGCGGGGGTTCTGATCACCGAGCAGGCTCGTGCCGATTTCTTCGAGGAAGCTGCCAAGGGCCGCGACGCCAAGCTGACCTCCAACTGGGTGACCAATGAACTGGCCGCCCGGCTGACGGCGGCCGGGCAGGAGATCGGCGACAGTCCGCTGAAGCCGGCTGATATCGCCGAGCTGGTGGCCCTGATCGAAGAAGGGGTGATCTCCTCGAAGATCGCCAAGGATGTCTTTGATCGCATGTGGGCCGGTGAAGGTGGGGCTCGCGCCATTGTCGAGGCCCAGGGCCTGCAACAGGTGTCCGATACCGGCGCCCTGGAGGCGATGATCGACAAGCTGATCGCCGCCAATCCGGGCCAGGCTGCCGCCGTCAAGGACAAGCCCCAGGCCATCGGTTGGTTCGTGGGCCAGCTGATGAAGGAGACCGGCGGCAAGGCCAATCCGGGAACCGTCAACCAGCTCCTGAAGGCCAAGCTGGGGATTGTGTGACCCTTTTGTGGGCGGTGGGCTCCATGTCGTCAAAGTGGACGTAACGGCCGCAGCGTTTCACAGGTACTTCACAGCTTTTCGCCCTTCCTTCTCCCTCTTGCGGGAGTAGGTGTCAGCGAAGCTGACGGATGAGGGGTCGCGCCGCCCTCAATGAGGGCTTTCTGACTCCGAGATCGGATAGGACTTTCGACCCCTCATCCGAACCTGCTCCGCAGGGCCACCTTCTCCCACAGGGGGAGAAGGGACCGAGGGGGTTTTCTTTCCCAACATGTCTATGGCTCTGCCTTTCAGTGTCGGACTTCGCGCTGATGCACTTGCACCTGATGGTTCTCAGGGCCGAGACGGTCAGTTGTTGGCGATGATCTCGAAGATGATGCCGGTGGCGATGGCCGCCAAAATGTAGTCGTCTCCGGCCTGATACCAGGCATAGCCCCTGGGTGGCTGACGCAGGCGATAGCCGTCATAGTCATAGATCGGCGCGCCACGATAATAGGGCGGCAGGGCCGCGCCGCGCCGCCACTGATTGTAGCCAGGGCGATAATAGGGGTTGCCGTAATAGGCCTGGGGCGGTGGGCCATAGGTCCAGCGGTTGCCGTAGTAGTAGCCGTTGTGGCGACCACGGTCCCAGTCGCGGCGGTCGTACCGTCCGTCCCGGTGATCCCACCGGTCGCCACCGCGGTCGTATCGCCCGTCGCCTCGGTCCCAGTGATCGCGGCCATAGGACTGGGCCTGGGCCGAGGTTGCAACCGCCACCAGCGGGCCAGCCAGGGTCGCGACGGCGGCCAGACTTAAGATCAGACGCTTCATGTTGCGTCACCTCCATCATGCCCTGACGGGCGGTGTATCCCTCTGCTCAAGGGTGATGGAGGTTAGCTGAACCCAGGCTGAACAGGTCTTGGGTGGTCAGGGGAAGGTGACGATGGACTTGACCTCACCGGTGGCGGTGTCGGCCAGGATGAATTCGTTGCCAACCCGATACCAGGCATTGCCCCGGCGAGCCCGGGCCAGTCGTGGGTCGGAGACCCGGTAGCCCCGGAAATAGGGCGGCAGGAGCAGACCGGGACGCCAGGCGCTCTGCCCCGGCTGGTACTGATCGTAGTAGCCCATGTAGCCGCCGGGACCTTGGGGCGGACCGTAGCCGCGCGGGTCGCGAGGATAGTCGGAGCCCCGTGGGTTGCCGCACCTGTCGTAGCAGTCGCTGGGGGGCGGTGGCGGTGGCTGATAGCCGCACTCACCGCAGCCCCGCTGGCTGGAATAGCCGGCGCGCGGATCCCAGGACTGGGCCTGGGAGGCCGTTGCCGCCAGTGAGAGGCCCCCGATCAGGGCCCCCAACCCAAAAATAATGCGTTTCACCAAGCTATCTCCCGCCCACATCTCACCTGGTCCCGCCGCAGCTAAGGGATGTAGGTACAAGAGCTACTCAATCTATGGGCTGCTGTAAGCGAGGTTCACCGTCCGGGCGAGGCCCGATTCCCCTGCTGACGTTGACGGCTTGGAAAGAGAGATGTCGCGCGAGTAAAGATCGCGGCTATTGGCCGTATGTGCGAGCAAACACAGAGTTTCGCATGTTTAACCAGATGTTCAGGCGCTATCGACTTCTCTGATCCTATCGAGATCGGAAGCCCTCCTCAGAACGAGGAAGGCCGATCCTAAAGGGGATACGAAGTCATGCTTACGAGCGTGGAATCAGAGGGTGGCCTGCCGCTGCCGGGTGCTGAGGCCTCCGGCGACGAACTGTTCCGCATGGGCCTGCTCTACTCGACAGGCCAGGGCGGCGCACCGCTGGACTATGTGTCGGCCCACATGCTGTTCAACCTGGCGGCCATGCGGGGCTCCATCGAGGCCAAGGTCTACCGCAAGGAACTGAGCCAGGAGATGGCATCAGACGAGGTAGCCGAGGCCCAGCGCCAGGCTCGGGAATGGCTGGCCCACGGCTAGGTCCCCCGGGCTAGTTGCCCGTGGTCTGCGCGCCCAGGGCGTAGCTGAATCCAAACTGGATCGGCGACAGGTCACGGAAATACTGCTGGATGAACAGGGCTGCGTTGGAGACCCCGCTGCGGGGCACATAGACGATATCGAAGCGTCGCAGAGGCACCAGGTCGGTGAGAGGGTTCTTCAGACCCTTGCCCAGTTTTACGGTCCGCATCATGCCCCGACCGTCGGCCCCCCGCCGCAGGATGATGACCTTGTCGCGGTCGGCGCTGGGTTTGAAGTCTCCGGCCTGAATGACCGCCCGGAGCGCGTCGGCGTCGCCGGCCATGTCGTAGATGCCGGGACTGCCCACTTCCCCCCCCACAAATACCTTCAACGGTGCGGCCTTGGGCGAGATGTCCACGGAGGGCCTCAGCAATTGGCTGGCATAGGCCTCTGACAGGCTGCCTTGAAGCTCTGGGATGGTCCTGTCGGCGGCCATGACCGCCGCAATCAGAGGCATGGAGATGCGACCATCCGGCTGGACCGTCACCGTCTTGTTCAGTTCCGGGGCCGAGGGGAGGCTGACCTCGATCTCATCGCCAGGATAGAAGCGATAGGGCGGCTCGTAGTCGCTCCAGCTGGCATAGGGAATGTCGCCGAACTCCGCCCTGGGCTCCCGGCGGCTCGTCGTGCCCCCAAGCTCTGGCTCATTGATCCGACCCAGCAGATCCATACGCGGCAGATGCGGCAGGCGCGCGGCACACCCGCTCAGGACCAAGCTGGCGCAGGCCACAAGAACGACCGCAGATTTCAAATGAAAGCGCATGACCGCAAACCTTAACGAGAATGGGTAATGGAACGTTAATCGTCCCCCGCCACGGTCTGTCCGTAGGGCTAGAACAGTCGGAATCGCATGGCCGCGCCAGGGGCTTGGACAACCAGACCGCACGATCAGGCCACGCGCCCCGACTGGGCCGCGCGTCCGCGCTATGCTGCCTCGGATTTCGCGACCCTGCTTTGGCGCGAACGCTACCTGATGGTGGCCATATTCGCGATCATCTTTGTGCTTGGGGCTGCGGTGGCCTTCACCCTGAAGACCAGCTATCCGGCCTATTCCAGCGTGCTTGTGCGGCTGGGGCAGGAATATGTCTATGAACCTCTGTCGGGCGACGCTGGCCGTGGTGCGGTGCCAGACTCTGATCAGCTCATTCAGTCGGAAACTGAGATCCTAGGCTCTGGGCAACTCAAGCAGCGGGTGATCGAGAAGCTGGGACTGGGACGCATCTATCCGAAGATGGCGCTGAAATACGCCGCCGCCGATGCCAAGGATAAGAGGCTGATCATGGGCCAGGCGCTTCGGTCCCTGGACACCGCCACCAAGATTGAGACCGCGCCGGACACGCCGATCATCCGCCTCAGCTTCACCCATGAGAATCCTGAGACAGCCGCCCTGGTGCTGAACACCCTGTTGGAAGAATACCTCATCTATCGCCGCGCCGTGCTCACCGATCCCACCTCGCCCGCCTTGGCCCGCCAGCGCGAGGCCTTTGAGAGCCGGCTGCTGGAGGCCGATGCGGCCTATGAGGACTTCCTGAACAACAATCGCATCGGCGACTTCGTGGCCGAGAAGGTCTCCCTGGGTCAGCTCCAGCAACAGATCGAGCAGCAGAAGTACCAGACCGACACCCAATTGCAGGACCGCATAGGGCGCTTGGGAATGTTGGAGTCCCAGATGGGGCAGGTGGCTCAGGAGGTCGGGCTCTATCGTGACGTCTCCGGTGCCGCCAGCGACAAGCTGGTGACCCTGAAGGTTCAGCGGGAGGACCTGCTGTCGCGCTACCGCAATGATGCGCGACCGGTTCAGGAACTGGATGCCCAGATCGCCCAGCTTGAGGCCGGGATCGCGGCAGGTCGCACCCAGGGGGAGGGCGCCAAGCGGTTTGGGATCAATCCAGTCTATCAGACTCTACAGACCGAGAAGATCCAACTGACCGCCGAGGTCGCTGCGCTGAAGCAATCCCAGATGGCCCTGGCCAATCAGGTGTCCCAACTGACCGAGCGGCGGCTGCGCCTGGCAGAGCTTGAACCCAAGTTCCAATCCCTGTCCCTGGATCGCGATGTCCTGCAGGCTAGCGTCCGAGACTTCACCGTCAAGGAACAGCAGAGCCGGGCGGCCAGCGAGATCGCCTCGACCACCAATGACAATATCCGCATCGTCAGCCGCGCCACCCCGCCCACCAAGGGCAAGAGCCTGAAAAAGCCGGTGATCGTCCTGGCCTTCCTGTTCGCGGCCTTCACCGCGCTGTGTGCGGGTCTGCTGCGGATGTTCCTGCGTCCGGGACTGCCAACGGCGCGCTCGGCCTCCCGCACCCTGGACCTGCCGGTCCTGGCCTCGGCACCGATGAAGGTCAGGTAGTCACAGGCGTTCAAGGCCTGCCGTCCGTTCGCCTTGAACATGGGGTAACTTGCCTGACATGCGCGCGTATCGATTCGAGGGATGGTGGATCTGAATCCCGAAATGGCCGACCTTTGGGCGTCTTTGGGCGCGCCGGCTGTAGGCCGCGCGCGCATCGTCCAGGTTGTGGCTGCGCGTCGCGGGGAGGGCGCGTCCACGGTGGCGCGTGAACTGGCGCTGTTTGCGGCCAAGCGCGCCGGCCGGTCGGTCTGGCTGGTGGACCTCGACCTGCTGGCCTCGCCGCAGTTTGCTGCCGTTGGGGCGGAGGCTGACCGCTACGGCGTGCTGGGAGAGCCGGCCGCCGCCAGCCCCGACGGCTCGATCTTTTTCACCGTGCAGCCCCCGGCCCTGTCGCCGGATGGTCAGGCCTGGCCGGATGCCCGGTATCTCTGTGCCCATCGTGCCGGGGCTTCTCGCCTCTGGGTGACACGGTTCCGCCGCGAGGGCCTCAAGGGCCGCCAGGCCGTCCACATCCTGCCCACCGGCGACTATTGGACCGCCCTGCGGAAGTATGCAGACCTGATCGTTGTTGACTGCCCGTCACCGGAACGCAGCCAGGCGGCTCTGACCGTGGCCCCCTTCATGGATCAGACGGTGCTGGTGGTGGCCGCCGACGAGCCAGATGTCCGGGCGCCGGCCCAGCTTCGCGACGCCATTATCAGTGCTGGCGGCACGGTCGCCGGGATCTTTTTCAACCGCACGACTGTGAGCGACCCGGGGTTCTTGAAGGCGCTGCGGCCGTGACGGTCCAGGCAGCCTGGACCGGGGTCGATGTCTCCGGCCGCCGTCAGGTCAGTGTCTGGGACCTGACGGTGTTTGCGGCCAGTGTCCTGATCCTGCTAATCTTCAGCGAGGGCTGGGTGTTTCCGCTGCGGGGCGACGCCAACAACACTGCCTTCGACAGCCTGATCCGCCTGGGCTATATCCCAGCCTATGGGGCTGCGGTCTTCCTGCTGGTCCTGACCCCGGCCAGTGCCCTCTTGGCCAGCCTACGGCAGCCCTTCCTGATCGCCTTGATGACCATTGTGGGCCTATCGATCCTGTGGTCGACGGCCCCGGATCTGACGGCGCGGCGGGTGGTGGCGGTCTATGCCACGACGCTGGGGGGCATTGTGCTGGCCGCCCGCTATCGCTGGGCCGAACTGGCCGAGATCTTCGCCACCGCCTTTGCGATCCTGGCGACGATCTCCTTCGTGATGGCCCTGGCCGTGCCCTCTATCGGGGTCATGCACACCCTGTTCCCCGGTGCCTGGCGCGGGGTCTGGGCCGACAAGAATGCCCTGGGGGGGATCATGTCCCTGGGGTTTGCCGTGCTGTCGGCCGCCGCCGTGCTCAATCCCCAGCGAGCGAAGATCTGGTGGCCGTTTGCGGCCCTGGCGATCCTGCTGGTGATCATGTCCACCTCCAAGACCTCGCTGGTGACGGTGATGATGGCCATGGGCGGTCTGATGTTTGTCGGCCTGGCCCGGCGCAGCCCGGCCCTGGGGGTCGCCACCAGCTGGCTGGCGGTCCTGGGGATCGTCATGGTCGTCAGCGTCGGGATTTTCGCTGCCGACCTGCTGTTTGACCTGCTGGGGAAGGACGCCACCCTAACCGGGCGCACAGAGGTCTGGGACGCGGCCCTGCGGCAGATCGAGAAGCGGCCCTGGACTGGCTATGGCTATAGCGCCGTCTGGGACGATGAGAGTGTCTGGGGTCCCCTGGCCAAGATCGTCAAGGAGGCCGGCTGGAAGCCGCACCATTCCCACAACACCTGGATCGAACAGTGGCTGGGGCTTGGGGTGTTTGGCCTGGCAGCCTGGGGGCTCTGCTTCTTCCAGACCATCGTCCTGGCGATCGTTTCGGTGTTCCGCCATGCGGGTGCCTACCTGGCCGTACCCTATCTGCTGGTCTATGGACTGACCTCGCTCACCGAGAGCGTGGCGGTTAACTACAACGACTTCCGGTGGGTGATCTTCGTGGCCCTGGCGGTCAAGCTGTGTTGGCCAGACCGGAACATCAGGACCTAGAGGCTAAGGCGACGGGAAGCTTCGCGCACGGTCACCACGTCAAAGCCGCCGTCCTTGGCCTGGTCGATCAGCCGCGCCAGGACCTCCGGCGTGCAGCCCCAGGGCGAGGGGTCGGGGCGGACATCATGGGTGTAGAGGATCAGCCAGGCGTTCTTGGCCTTGGCCTGGGCCATCCAGTGCCGCGCCACAGCTTCACCATCGGGGCCCTCGATACCCACCGCTGGGGCCTGGTTTAGGTCGCAGCCCTTTTCTATCAGGCCATGATGCAGGGCCCGCAGAGTTGAGTACCGAGCGGCCAGGGCCTGCTTGGGGCCGCTGGCGACGTCGCCATAGGGATAGGCGAAACTCACCACTTCCTCGATGCCCCAGGCCGTGAGGGCCTGGATGTTTCGGGTCACGTCGGCGCGGGCCGCAGCGCCGGAGGCCTGGCCGCAGTCGAGGTGAGAAAAGGTGTGGCAAGCGATCTCGTGACCGGCCTTGGCCAGCCGGCGATAGTCCACCGCCTCGGCACAGACCCCCATGGGAGCCTCCGTCCCCGCCAGCCCAGCCGACACATAATAGGTGCCCGCCAAGCCCCGCGTCTCCAACAGAGCCGCGCCAGCCACCGCCGAGGTCAGGGGGGCGTCATCGAAGGTGAAGGAGATCATGGGCCTGGTGGGCGCGCTCTTCAGCGGGCGGCGATGGACCAGACGCACCAGCCTGCGGCGTAGCTTGCCCTTCAGGGACCGGTCGGCGGAGTAGGCTTGGTCCGTCATCATACGGCGTCGGCATAGAGGGCGGCGCGGTAGAGCCGCAGGGCAAAGGCGCGGGACTTGATCGGCGGCCCTTGCGCCACCGCATAGGCCTTGAGCAGGGGCCGCCAGATCCTGCGCAAGGGCGCACGCTTCAGGGCGCGGGCCACCTTGTAGCTGGGATAGCGGCTGATGGCGGCGTGATGGCTGGCCACCACCTTGGAGAAGTTGCCCACCGACTGCTCGTACTTATCGGCCAGGGTGGCGGCGCTATCGAGGCCCAGGTGGGTGGCGGTGTTCTCGATATGCAGGATCGGCCAGCGCTGGGCCACCCGCATGCCCCACTCCACATCCTCCCAACCCCAGCCGGTGAAGGTCTCGTCAAAGGCTTCGGCGGCGAACACATCGGCCCGCACCAACAGGTTGGAGGTGAAGATCTTCTCTGGTGTCTTGGCGCGTTCAAGGGCCGGCAGGCAGTCGGAGTGTCCCGCCATCGCCCGGTGCAAGTCATGGGCCGGCTGAGGCGGGGCCTGGTCCAGGGAAAAGCCGCCAAAGGCCACAGCAGGATCCTGCCGGGCAATCAGGTCGAGCCAGTTGCCGATGAACTGGGGGCTGTCGGGCAGCATGTCGCTGTCCAGGAACAACAGGTGCCGGCCCCGCGCATGGGCCACCAGCCGGTTGCGCCCCTTGGCGCGGCCCTCATTGGTTGTCAGGCTGGCGAACCGGGCGGGCAAGGGAAGGTGAGTGATCGCGGCCTGCACTCTGGCTGCGAGCGCCGGGTCGCCGGACCCGTCGTCCAGAATCACCAGCTCGGCGTCGCAAGCCTCGCGACCCAGGGCCGCCAGCAGCGGTGTGGGATCATCGCCCTTGAACGGTACCAGGATGGAGAGCGCCGGGCGGGCCTCCAGCCAGAGCCCGTTGTCATAGAGGGTTTCGGTGGCCGGGGTCATGTGGCGCTCCGGGCGCGAAGGGTGATCAGGGCCTCGCGGCCCCGGCTGCGCAGGGCACCCGCATCCACCAGGGCGATGATGGAGACATAGATCAGACCCCCGGCCAGCGCCTTGACCACCAGCTCCAGCAGACCACCCCAGGCAGGAATGGCAGACACCGCGAGCGCCATCACCAGGCTTGCCCCCACGGCCTCGCCCACCGTGCGCCAGGGGATCGGCAGGTCCACCGTTCGCCGGCCCAGCAGGACCGAGGCCACCAGGCCCAGGCCATAACTGATGGGGGTCGCCCACAGGGCTCCGTCCAGGCCAAATCGGGGGATCAGGATCAGGTTGAGCCCCACATTCAGTACCGCAGGGATGATCATCGCCACCAACAGGAACCGGGTCTTGCGCCCCAGGGTGAAGGCCTGATGGAAGTAGTAGGTGGTCAGCCCCCCCAGCAGACCGCTCAGCGCGATCCAGGGGGTGACGTGTGCGGCACCGGCGCTCAGGGCCTGGCCGATCATCAACTGAGATAGGGGCTGGGCCACCAGGGCCAGGCCGGTGGCCGCGGGCACGGTCAGGAGGATCATCACCTGGGCCTGCTCGCGCGCGGCCTTGGACAGGGTCTCACGCCCGCCGCGCTCCAGGGCCATGATCAGGGCCGGGCCACCGGCAGCCCCCAGCCAGATGAACACCACGTCCAGGGTGCGGTTGGCCAGGCTGTAGCCGGCGTGATAGACGCCCACCGCGCTCTGATCCAGGAACGTCGCCAGCAGGAACCGGTCGGTGGAGGCCAGGACCAGGGCCAGGATCAGCGACAGGGCCACTGGCACACCGTATCCGGCATGCTCCCGCATTCGGACCTGGGAAAAGGTCCCTGGGCGGGCGCGGGCGAACTCACCGGGCAGGAACCACAGGGTGCAGAGACCTGAGGCCAGGGCATAGCCCAGCAGCGGACCGGCACCACCAAGGCCCATCCAGGCCAGGGCTGCGCCCAGGACAAAGCCACCGACGGTCTGGGCCATGTCCAGGGTGGCGGCACCGCCAACCTCGCCGGCGGCGCGGCGGCGCTCCTGGGCCAGCTTGGCAAAGGTGCGGAAGGGCACGGCGGCGAGGCCGGCCAGCAGCGCCCACTTCAGCCCCGGCGACATCGGCCAGAGCGCGGCCAGCCCCGCCATCACCGGCAGCAGCAACAGTAGGCCCAGCCACGCGCGATAGATGGTGGCGCTGTGATCGGCACCGCCGTCCTGATGGGCTTCCCGGGCCCAGAACCTCGCCATGGCGGCTTCGTTCCAGGTGAACACGGCGGT
>JANPAO010000264.1:0-4825 GCA_031429955.1 Phenylobacterium sp.
AGCCACTGGGTCGCGACGAACACGGGTCGAAAAGCTCTCCCGCAAGAAGGCAAAGCCGACCCTGGCCTCGGCGTCGATCCAACGGATGCCTTGGCTGTCGGTTCGGGGGTTCCAGGTTCTCATCCCGGTGATCCAGGGAACGAACTGCGGGTAGGCCTCGACCTCACCCACCAGGGCGAACAGTTGCTCTGGCGTATGGGGCAGTCGTTTGCTGACCTGCTGGCGCAAGATCTAGGCGGCGTCCTGGGCACGCCGTGCGGCCTGGAGCTTTGCGAAGTCCTCCCCGGCATGGTGGGACGAGCGGGTCAGGGGGCTGGCTGAAACCATCAGGAATCCCTTGGCCCGAGCGATTTCCTCATAGGCGTGAAACTCGTCGGGCGTCACGAATCGGTCCACGGGCGCGTGCTTGCGGGTCGGCTGCAGGTACTGACCGATGGTGAGGAAATCGATGCCCGCTGAGCGCATGTCGTCCATCACCTGCATCACCTCTTCCTTGCTCTCCCCCAGGCCGACCATCAGGCCCGACTTGGTGAACTGCTCAGGGTCGCGCACCTTGACCCGCTCCAATAGCCGCAGGGAGTGAAAGTAGCGGGCCCCGGGCCGGATGGCGAGATATAGCCGTGGCACGGTTTCGAGATTGTGGTTGAACACGTCGGGCTTGGCATCGATCAGCAATTCGGCGGCGGCGACCGGCTTGCGCAGGAAATCCGGAGTCAGAATCTCGACGGTGGTGCCAGGAGTCCGGCTGCGGATCGCCCGCACGGTGGCCGCAAAGTGGGCCGCCCCGCCATCAGCCAGGTCATCGCGGTCCACCGAGGTGATGACCACGTGCTTCAAGCCCATCTTGAGCACAGCCTCGGCAGCCCGGTCGGGCTCTGTGGGGTCAAGGGCTTGCGGCTTGCCGGTGATCACGTTGCAGAAGGCACAGGCCCGCGTGCAGGTGTCGCCCATGATCATCATGGTGGCGTGGCGGATCGACCAGCACTCACCAATGTTCGGGCAGGCGGCCTCCTCGCACACCGTCGTCAGCCCATGTTCCTTGACGATGGCCCGAGTCGCCACGTAGCCCGGCGATCCCGGCGCACGCACCCGCAACCAGTCGGGCTTGCGCAGCATCGGGCTGTCGGGTCGTCCCTGCTTCTCCGGGTGCCGAGGCCGAGCGCCAGTAACATTGTCGATAACGGTCGCCATGGCCTCTAGATCGGCGTTTGGGGGGTTCGGATCAAGTCGTGATTGCACGGCCTTGCATGCCGGCGAGGTTGCAGGTTCAAACAGGATCATGGTTCGCGCCCTGATCGCCGCCGCTACACTCCTGTTGCTCACGGCCTGCGGTCGTGGCGACCCTGCGGGACCGTTCGCGGAGACCAAGGCACCGCCAGCCCTCAGCTCGCGCTTCTATCCGCCGGAGAACTGGGCCTGGGGCTTCATCCAAACCGGAGACAAGCCGCCGCAGCGCTATGGCGTCGGCGCAGGGTGGCGCGCGCCCAGGGCTACCGTCTTGATTCTGCCCGGCTATGGCGAGTCCGCCGAAGCCTGGTTTGAAACCGCCTCCACTCTGATCGCCCGGGGTTACAATGTCTGGGTGCTGGATCGGGCCGGTCAGGGGGGATCGGGGCGCTACACCCTGCCCCGCGACCTCGGACATGTCCCGAGCTTCGACCCCGATGTGGCCAATGTGCGGGCCCTGGTGCGCGTGGTCATCCGCCCCAGCCGCACCACGCCACTGATCCTCTTGGGCAGCGCTGACGGTGCCGTGGTCGCTCTCCGGGCGGTCCAGACAGGCCTTGATGTGGACGGGCTCATCCTCTCGTCGCCCGCCTTGGCACCAAAACAGGTCGACACCGCCACCGCACAGGCCTTGGCCGGGCGCGCTGGACTTGGACGGCTTCCCAGCACGGACTGGAAGCCCTGGAGCCGACAACAGCCCGATGCGCGGGTCGCGGGTCTGACCCACGATGTCTGGCGAGGACGGGTGCAGATGGCCTGGCAGACCGCCAATCCGGACTTGAGGATGGCCGGCTCCAGCCTAGGCTGGCGGGGCGCGCACCAGGCCGCGAGTCGAGCCGCCGAGAACCAGGTTTCGAAGGTGCCGATCAAGGTGCTGATCTTGGCACCCGGAGACTCCGGGGTCGAACCGCTCTGTACCAGCCTGCCGACATGCCTTCTGATTGCCCTGCCGGGCGCGCGAGCGGCGCTGCATCTGGAGTTGGATCGCTACAGGGAGCCTTGGCTCAGATCGGTCACCGATTTCGTTGCCGCCCAGGTTGAAGCTGAGCGCGCCGCCGAGGTCACACCAAGGCCTTCTCCGAACGCGCCGGTCAGGCCCCAAACGGGCAGCCAAGCTCCGCCTGCGCCTTAACCTTCGAACACCGATTGTAACACATCCTTGCAATGGTGCCTTGCGCAGCTAGGCTGAGGGTTCAAGAAGACAGCGACCTAGATGGGGAGGCCTGCGCCTTTGTCGCGTACATTTGATCCGGTTGAGAGCGAGCGAACCCTGTTTGACGCCCTGCTTGAAGCGCGCGCCAAGTTCGGTGCAAAGAAGCTGATCCTGGAGGACCAGGACCGCAATCCCCTGTCCTATACCGACCTGGTCCGTGCCGCCTTCGCTCTTGGGCGTAGGATCGCGGCCATGACCGAAAAGGGCGAGCGCGTTGGGGTGATGCTGCCAGCCAGTTCCGGGGCTGTGGTGACCTTCTTTGCGCTCCACGCCTTCGGTCGCGTCCCGACCATGTTGAACTTCACCGCCGGAATCCGGAACCTGAAAGCCGCCTGCAAGCTGGCAGGGGTGAAACGCGTTCTGACCGCACACAAGTTCATTGAGCAGGGCCAACTCCATGACCTGATTGATGCCTTGGAAGATGTTTCGACGGTCACCTATCTCGAAGATGTCCGGGAAAAGGTCGGCCTGGCCGACAAGCTCTTTGCAGCCACCGCCGCAGCCTTCCCCAAACCCTTTTTGGCAGAGACCAAGCCAGACGATGCGGGGGTGATCCTCTTCACCTCCGGAAGTTTCGGGGCGCCAAAGGGTGTGGTGTTGAGTCAGGCCAATATCGTGGCCAATGTCGCCCAGATCGCAGCCCATATCCCGCTGGATCCCTCCTGGGTGATGTTCAACCCCCTGCCGACCTTCCACTGTTTTGGCCTGACCGGGGGGGTCATGTTGCCAATCCTGACCGGGATGAAGGCCTTCCAATACCCCTCGCCCCTGCACACCAAGATCATCCCGCCCCTGTTGAAGGATTCCAAGGCCTCGATCCTGCTGGCCACCGACACCTTCCTCAACCAGTACGCCCGGGTCGCTGAGTATGATGAGCTGGCAGGCCTGAAGTTCATTGTTTGTGGGGCCGAGAAGGTTCGCGAGGAAACCCACAATCTCATCCGCGACCGGTTCGGCGATGTGCCCGTGCTGGAGGGATATGGGGCCACCGAGGCCGCGCCGGTGATTGCGGTGAATAAGCCCGTCGATAACCGTCGTGGGACGGTAGGTGGCCTGCTACCGGGCATCCAAACCCGCCTTGAGCCCGTTGAGGGCATCCCCGGCGGCGGTCGCTTCTTTGTGCGCGGGCCTAATGTAATGAGCGGGTACCTGCGAGCCGACGGCACGGTCGAGCCGCTGACAGATGGCTGGCATGACACCGGCGACGTGGTGGACATATCTGACGATGACTGGGTCACAATTCGCGGTCGTGTGAAGCGCTTCGCCAAGGTTGGCGGCGAAATGGTGTCGCTGACCGCAGCCGAGGACCTAGCCGTCTCTGTCTGGCCCGACAGCCGCCATGCCGTGATCGCCATGCCAGATCCCCGCAAGGGCGAGCGTCTGGTCCTGGTCACCGACTGTCGCGACGCTGATGCATCCGCCCTGGTCGCCCACGCTAAGGCGATTGGTGCCTCGGAACTGAACGTCCCAAAGAAGATCATCAAGGTGGCTGAGGTGCCGGTGCTTGGCACTGGCAAGACCGACTATGTGGTCATTCAGCGCATGGTGGAAGCCGAGGGCCGTCGCGCGGCCTGAGCCTGCCCATGAATTGCGCCTTGGCTGCCGTGGCGTCGCTTCCATCATGCTTCCCAACACTGCCCGCTTGGACCTGAGAGAGAACCCGCCATGACCGAAGCCTGGATCATCGACGTCGCCCGCACGCCCCGTGGCGTGGGCAAGCCAGAGAAGGGTGCCCTGTCTGGCGTCCATCCGCAGCGCATTCTGTCGACCGTGCTCAAGGCCCTGGCCGAGCGCAACAACCTCAACACCGCCGATATCGATGATGTCATTGCCGGTTGCGGTACCCAGTTCGGCAAGCAAGGGTCCTGCATCGCCCGGATGGCGGCCCTCGACGCTGGCTATGCCAACGAAGCCGCGGGTATGTCCCTGGACCGCTTTTGTGGCTCGGGCCTGACGGCGGTGAACCTGGCGGCCATGGGCGTGATGTCGGGCACCCAGGACCTCGTTGTGGCCGGGGGCGTGGAATCCATGTCCTACGGTTCGACCCTGAAGCGCCCCGTGGGACCGACCCTGGATTCCGGGAACACCCACCTGCGCGGCATCCATCCCCAGCCCCACCAAGGGGTCTGCGGCGATCTGGTGGCGACCCTGGAAGGGATCACCCGCGACGACGTCGATGCCCTGGCCCTTGAGAGCCAACGCCGGGCCGCCCACGCCATCGCCAACGGCTATTTCGATCGCAGCCTGGTCACCGTCTATAACGACGACGGCAGTATCGCCCTGGACCGGGAGGAATACCCCCGCGCCGGCACCACGGCCGAGGGCCTTGCGGCCCTGAAGGCAGCCTTTGCGACGCTCTATGATGTGCCGCTGGACGAGGAAGGC
>JANPAO010000265.1:0-1950 GCA_031429955.1 Phenylobacterium sp.
TTTCATCACCAGCCTGCCCAAGGGCTACGACACCTTGGTGGGGGAGCGCGGCGTGAAACTGTCAGGCGGTGAGCGTCAGCGAGTCGCCATTGCCCGGGCCTTCCTGGCCGATGCGCCGATCCTGGTGCTGGACGAGGCCACCTCGTCCCTGGACGTGGAGACCGAGCGCCAGGTCCAGGCCGCCATGGAGGACCTGATGGTGGGCCGCACCACGGTGGTCATTGCCCACCGGTTGTCCACGATCCGGGGCGCCGACCGCATTCTGGTGTTCGAGGGCGGTCAGCTGGTGGAGGAGGGTCGCCATGCCGACCTGGTGGCGAGGGGCGGCGCCTATGCCCGCCTGCATGCAGTGACGGAGGCCGGCGCGTGACAGAGCACTATGAAGAGGCCGACGAGTCCGCCAACCGGGTGCTCAGCAACCGCAAGGTCCTGGGTTTCATCGTCGGCTTTGGCTGCGGCAGCGCTGGCTGCTCACCGGTACCCTGGTGACCACCCTGGCGGCCATAGGCTTCGACCTGGCCATGCCCTGGGCGTCGGGCAAGCTGGTGGACGCGGTGGCGGCAGGGCCGTCCTCGGCCGACAAGGCCTGGGTCGCCTGGGCGATGTTTGTCGGGGTCTATCTGGCGGCGTCCCTGATCCGCAACCTGTCGGTTCGGTTCTGGATCCCCCTTGCGGCCCGCAACATGCAGCAATTGACCGATGAGGGCTTTGCCAAGGTGCAGTCCTTTTCGGCCGACTGGCACGGGGACAACTTCTCCGGGGCGACGGTCCGCAAGCTCTCCCGCGCCATGTGGGGTTATGACGCGGTCTCTGATGCCGTGGTGATGTGGTTGGGCCCGGCGCTGGTGGTGCTGGTCGGCCTGTCGGTGATGATGATTCTCCGTTGGCCGATGGTGGGCCTGTTCTCCCTGGTGGTGGTGGTGGGCTATATCGTCGCCAACATCACCCTGACCTCGAAGTTCGGTCGGCCTTTGAACCTGCGGTCGGTGGGGCTCGACAGCCGGATCGGCGGGGCCCTGGCCGACTCCATCGCCTCCAATGCCACCGTGCGCGGCTTCGGGGCCGAGGATCGCGAGTCGGCGCGGATCGCCGGGGTGACCGAGCTCTGGCGGTTCCATGTGTCACGCACCTGGCACCGGTTCACCGACATCTGGCTGGTGCTGAACCTGGTGCTGGTCCTGCTGCAGGCGGGGCTCACGGGCCTGTTGCTGCAGCTCTGGGGCCAAGGTGAGGCCAGCGCCGGGGACGTGGCCTTCGGGGTGACCTCCTTCATGTTGATGAGCGGTTATCTGCGCAACATCGGCGACAACATTCGCATGCTGCAAAAGGGTCTCGACGACGTCGAGGACGTGGCCCGCTATGCGACCCTGGACCCCCAGGTGGCCGATCTGCCCGCCGCACCGGCCTTTGCGGGCCAGATGAGCGAGGTGGTCTTTGACCGCGCCACCTTCGGCTACAAGGCCGCCCAGGCCCCGCTCTATCGCGACTTCTCCCTGACCATCGCGCCGGGGGAGCGGATCGCCCTGGTGGGGCCGACGGGGTCGGGCAAGTCCACCTTCGTCAAGCTGATCCAGCGGCTCTACGACCTCGACAGTGGCCGGATTGTCATCGACGGCCAGGACGTGGCCAAGGTCACCCAGGGCTCTCTGCGGCGCGCCATCGCCGTGGTGCCCCAGGACCCGGCCCTGTTTCACCGGACCATCGGCGAGAACATCAGCTATGCCCGTCCCGACTCGACCCGTGATGAGATCGAGCTGGCGGCCCGGCGGGCGCGCGCCCACGACTTCATCACCAGGCTGCCCCTGGGCTACGACACCCTGGTGGTGGCGCCCGGCGAACGCGTCGCCCTGGTGGGGCCGACGGGGGCGGGAAAGTCGACCTTCGTCAAGCTGCTGCAGCGGCTCTATGACGTGCAGGCTGGCCGCATCCTGATCGACGGGCAGGACATCG
>JANPAO010000266.1:0-6748 GCA_031429955.1 Phenylobacterium sp.
AAGGGGATGAACTCCTTGGCACCGGCCCGAATGGCGTCGCCGGCCCGCTTGGGATCGGCATCGACACCACAGGCCACCACCGGCACCCGGATCCGTTCGGCCTCGTTGGCCGCAATCAGAGCTGCGATGTCCAGGTCATAGTCCACCAGCAGCAGATCAGCCCCCTGACCCGCCCGCAGGGCGTGGGTGGCCGCTGCGATGGTTTCCACGTGGCTGACCTTGGCACCTGCCGCCATCGCCATCTTCACGGCGGTGGAGAGCTGTCCGTTCAGTTTTCCGACGACCAGAAGTCGCATGCTCAAATCTCCTCAGACACCCTCAGCCCTCAGGCTGCGGTGTCCCCGTCCTTGATGATTTCCGTCATGGTCACGCCCAGGCGCTCGTCGACGATGACGACCTCGCCACGAGCCACCAGACGATTGTTGACGTAGATGTCGATGGCCTCGCCCACCTTGCGATCCAGCTCCAGCACGCTGCCAGATCCCAATTGCAGCAGCTGCGCCACCGACATGGTCGCGCGGCCGAGAACGGCGGAGATGGAGACCGGAACATCAAAGACCGGCGCCAAATCACCGGCGCTCTTGTCCTCAGCCTCTCCGCCCATGTCCGTCATCGGGTCGCTGGGGGCAAATTCGTCGAGTTCGAGTCCGTTCTCGGCCATGGGGATTAGCCTTCGTTTCCAGGAATAAGGGGTTCTGCATGTAGGCCCTCGGCGGCGAGCGCAGCATCGAGAGCTTCGGCCACCCGGTCAGCGGCATCGGCGGGGTCATAGGTGGCCGCACCGTCGCCAAAATCGAGGGTGAAGGCAGCCAGGCCAAGACCCTCAACCGCCCGGATATGGATGGCCCCAGGATAGCCGATGGTGGCGGCCACCTCGGCTAGCAGAGGCTCAAGCGCGGTCACCAGGTCCGGGGCCGCAGTGACCATGAGCCGAGGCGCAGCCTCGATTTCGCGGGCGAGAGCCGCCAGGGCTGCCTGTATTGGTGCCTGGGGAGACCGTTCCAGGGCTGCGTCAGCTATCGCCTTGGCACAGGCCAGGGCCAACTGGGCCGATCCGGTCCGGTGGTCGTGAGCAACCTCGGCCAGGGTTGGCAGGGCCGCGCGGGCGGCGTCGGCGATCTGAGACAGAGCCTGGGCCTGGCGAGCGGCCATCGAAGCCAGGCCTTGGCTCTCGCCGTCAGCGAAGGCGGCCTTGCGGATGGCCTCTACCTCTTCGGGGCTGAAGCTTCGCTTGGGGCGGGCGGCAGTGAGCGCCACCGCGCCGCCGCCGTCGAAGACAGTGTCGAAGCCAAACCGTTCGTGGGGGGCAAGGTCGGTCATTAGTAGATCAACTCGTCGTCATTGCCCGAGCCGGCCAGCATGATCTCGCCCTTGGCCGCCAGGTCCTTGGCCACCTGGACCATCGCCATCTGGGCTTGATCGACATCGCGCAGGCGGACGGGGCCCATGGTCTCCATGTCCTCGCGCATGATCTTGGCCGCGCGCTCCGACATGTTGGAGAAGAACATCTCCCGCAGCGCATCCGACGAGCCCTTCAGCGCCAGGCCAAGCTGACTCTTTTCCACCGCCCGCAGCAGGGTTTGGACCCCGCCGGGATCGAGCTTGGAGAGGTCCTCGAAGACAAACATCAAGGCCCGGATGCGCTCGGCGCTCTCGCGGTTGCGCTCCTCCAGGGCAGCGATGAAGCGCGCCTCGGTCTGGCGGTCGAAGGCGTTGAAGATGTCGGCCATCATTTCATGGCTGTCGCGCTTGGAGGTGCGCGCCAGGTTGGACATGAACTCTGTCCGCAGGGTCTGCTCGATCTTATCCAGGATCTCGCGCTGCACGGGCTCCATGCGCAGCATGCGGGTGACGCACTCCAGCGCGAAGTCCTCAGGCAGCGCCCCCAGCACCCGAGCGGCGTGGTCTGACTTCACCTTGGACAGCACCACGGCGACGGTCTGGGGATACTCATTCTTCAGATAATTGGCGAGCACCGCCTCGTTAACATTGCCCAGCTTGTCCCACATGGTTCGACCCGCCGGACCCCGGATCTCCTCCATCAGGTTCTCGACCTTGTCGCCGGGCAGGAAGGCCGCCAACAATCGTTGGGTCTGTTCAAAGGAGCCCATGATGGCCCCGGCACCGGCCATGCCGGAGATGAAGTCCACCAGAAGCTGCTCAACCACCGTGGCGGCCACATTGCCAAGGCCAGCCATGGCCTGGGAGATTTCCTTGATCTCCTCGTCATCCAGCTGTTGCCAGATGGTGCCGTGATCCTCACCCAGGGCCAGGAGGACGACCGCAGCCTTCTCCGGCCCGCTGAGGCGGGAGACGTCGGTGATAGCCTTACCTTTGGAGGCGACGGCCATCAGGCGGACTCATGTAGCCAGGTGCGCAGCAGCGACACCGACTCTTCGGGGTGGCTGTCGACGAACTCCGCGACCCGCTTGACCGACGAGGCCTTCACCTGGCCCTCGATGCGCGCGATGTCGATCCGCGACTCCAGCTCATTTCCCGGACCAGGCAGGGCCAGGGGTTGGCCGGTGGAGGGATCCACCGCCACCTGGATGGTCTGTCCGTCATGGGTGGTGACGATGCGGGTTGCTTGCGGCGCACTGGCCATGGTCAGGGCCGGCAGGCTGGTGCTGCCATTGCCGGCTCCCGCCCCGCGCAGCATCGGGCGAACCACGAAGAACATCATGGCCAGGGCCACCAGGGCCATGATCCCCAGCTCGGCGGCCCGCATGATGTCGTTCTTGTCAAAGCCCATCAGGGGGCTGGCAGCCGTTGTGCCATTGGCATCCACCGTGGCGGGGAACCGCACATTGACCACCGTGACCTGGTCTCCACGATCCTGGTCAAAGCCGACGGCGGTGCGAACCAACTGCTCGATGCGCTGCATCTCCTGCGCACTGCGGGGTGTATAGGCTCCGGGCTTTCCGTCCTTACCGGGGGCGGTGATACCGTCCACGGCCACGGCCACGGAGATCCGCTTCAATTGACCTGGTTCCTTGACCTCGGTGCGCGTGGTCTTGGAGATCTCATAGTTGGTGGTGGATTCGGTGCTGCCGCTGTTGGAGATGCTGGTGTCGGCGTCCGCACCCGCAGCTCCGGGAATGTTGTTGGCCGCAGAGGCCTGGCCCCCAGAGCCAGGCTGATTTTCCTTGGCGGTCTGTTCGGTTGTGGATTCTGAGCGGATGACCTGGCCGTCCGGATCGAACTTTTCCTCAGCGATGGTGATTCGCGACAGGTCCAGGTCGGCGGTGACGTTCACGCGGGACTTGCCGACCCCCACTATGCCCTCCACCAGGGTCTTGATGGTCTTGGCGATCCGAGCCTCGACATCGCTCTTGCGGCCGTCAGCGGCCATGGCGTCACCGGCCTCACCGCCCGACAAGGTCTTGGCGTGCTGATCGACCACGGTCACCCGGTCGGGCTTCAGGTTGGGCACCGCACCGGCCACCAGGTTCTGCATGGCGCGCACCTGGTCGGCACCGGGCTCCCGGCCCCCGACGCCAATACTTACCGAGGCGGAGGGTTGCTCGGCCTCCTCCTCGAACAGTTCGCGCTTGGGCAAGACCAGATGCACCCGCGCCGAGGTGATGCCGTCCAACGCCTGGATGGTGCGAGCCAGCTCGCCCTCCAGGGCGCGCTGGCGATTGAGCTGCTGGACGAAGTCGGTCTGGCCCATGGCGTTGCCGCCGTCGAAGATCTCATAGCCAACCGAGCCAGAGGTGGGCAGGCCCTTGGAGGACAGCATGAGACGGGTCGAGGCGACCTGATCACGGTCCACCATGATCGTCGAGCCGTCGCCCTTGACCTCATATTTCACATTGCCCTGGTCGAGCGCCGCGGTGATGGAGCCGGCTTCCTTGAGGTCGAGATTGGAATAGAGCAGGGCCTTAGGTTGGCCGAGGTTCAGGCTAAGGGCGACAACGGCGGCGACCACCCCGATGCCGATGCCGAGCATGGCGGCGAGGCGTCCGATCCCGAACCTTTGCAAGGCGGCGACGAAACTGTTCAACGCGAGATCGCCCCTGTCTCTAGACGGGCGGGCCGTTACAGGATGCGCCCGCCGCTAGGCAGGATTTACCCAGTGCTTGGTAAACGCCGGGTTTATTTCCGGGTTAACCCTGCCGCGAACTGGGGGACAGAATCTCGGGCCTAGCCGGCCCAGGGGGTCAGGGCGCCCCAGATCCCCAGCACCACCGAATAGGCAGCGTAGAGCATCAGCGTGACCGTAAAGCCGGCCTTTCGCAGTTGGGTCCAGCTGTCCACCCGCCGCCCGCCGCGCCAGACGGCAGGCAGGATCAACCAGGTTCCGGCGGTCATCAGCGCGGCCACAAAGGCGCAGGCTGAGGCAATCAACAGGGTCGCTCCTGGCCAGCCATACATCACATTCGCGAAATCGCCGGACTTGGACACCCACGCCAGGAACAGGACGCCCGAGGTTAGCCAGAGCACGGCCAGGATATTCTGGATCAGGCTGGCGCGGCTCTGGATGCCCGTCTCGCGGAACTCCCGGCGATTGCGCAGCAAGACACCGCCAAGGGTCGCAATCGCCGCCGTCAGGCTCAGGATCGACAGGCTCAGCAGGGTGGTCGGGTTGTTCCAGAACCCCGTGCGTTCAAACGTCGCCCCGCCGTCAGACCCGAGCAGCCGGAGGGCCTTGCCATCCGCAATCTCGAAGCTCAGTCGTTCTACACCGGTGCTGGCGACAAACTGTCCCGCGGTGGGGTTTCCAATGGGCGTCCAGCTTCGGCTTGCCTGACCGGGGCCGCCGGAAGTGACCAGTCGCCCCTCGTCGGAGACGCGGACGCGGGTGCCTCCGATCAGGCGGCCGATGAAGGCTTCGCGGCCTCGATAGGCCCGTCGAGTCGAGAGATAGTAGCCCTCAAAGAGGTCTCGATTATCGCGCAGGGCTGGAACACCGACACGTGGATAGGCCTGGGGGGCTGCATAGAACTGGGCGATCAGCCGATCGGGCAGACGCTCGGCCAGATCATAGCCGGTCTCGGTATTGGTGCTGATGAACACGCCCAGCTTCAGACTCGGCACCACCACCATGTTGGACATGAAGGACAGGGTCGCTCCGGAATGCCCAAACCCTCGGAACCCGCCAGGCAGGCTGTAGTCCACAAATCCGTGACGCCAGCCATTGATGCCGGGGGCAGTCTTGCGCAGGGGTGTGTCAAAGGTTGCCGCTGTGCCCGGGCCATAGATCGTCGCGCCGTCCAGGGTCCCCCGATTCAACAGCATTTGCATGTAGCGCGCCATATCGGCAGCGGTTGAGGAGGCTGAGCCTGCCGGCCCGATGTGGCCGATAAGTTCAAAGGGCCTGGTGGTGTAGCCCGTCGACGTCCAGCGGAACCCTTGGGACACACCAGCCTGTAGCCCTGCCGGCATTGGGGCTGGCAAACCCGCGACGGTCGGGCGAGCTTCCCGGAAGGTGGTATGGCTCATGGCTAAGGGGAGTAGAAGCTCTTCCTCAATCAGCCGCTCAAATGGCTTACCCGCCACATAGGACACCGCCTCGCCGGCCAGGGCCGCGCCATAGTTGCTATAGCTGGCCACATCACCGGGGGCATGGACCCGCCTTGGCCTTTCCTTGTTGAGATAGATGGCTAGGGGGCGTTCGCGCGAGGGAGACTTTTCGAACAAATGACCCAGACTGCGGTCTTCAAAGCCCGCCGAATGATCCATCAGGTGCCTCACCCGAACAGGGGTACGATACCCTTGATCGCGGATCTGCAAGGTTTCGGGCAGATAGAGATTGATCGGCTGGTTCAGGCGAATGCGATCAGCCTCCACCTCCTTCATGAGGGCGATCCAGGTGAAGGTCTTGGAGATCGAGCCGATGCGAAACAGGGTGGTGTCCGGATCGACCCTGCGGCGTGGTGAGAGGCTGGCCACGCCATAGCCTTTCTTCAGGAGAAGCTGCCCGTCCTGGACGACGGCGACGGTCACGCCGGCGATGTGCTCGCGGTCCATGGCATCCTTGATCACGCCATCGACGAAGGCTTCGAGCTCGGTGGGGGGCAGGGCGTCACCTGGTGCCAGGCGGGCACCTGACGCGGTCAGGGGTAGGCTTGGCGGCCCCGCGAGCAAACGGTTGAGGGTGATTGAGGGCGTCGCGGTCACCGCATTTGCCGGCTTAGCCTTGGGCACCGGTGCAGGGGCACCGCGGCTCAGGGTCGCATAGGGCACCGGGCCTAGCGTGGCCGCCCCATCCTGGGCCGCCGCGACGCTCGCGGAACACAGAATCAGGACGGCGAGGGCGGCTCTGGCGACGAGGTGCATAGGGATCGGCTTTGGATAAGGGGCTGACCATCCCTTGTAGAGACCCCGGCGCGGTCTTCAACCCGGCGTCAGTCGCCGGCTGGTGATCGGTGGGGAAAGGCAAAGAGCGGCAGCATCGGCCGCAACTGCGGCCCGATCCAGGCCTGGGGCTCGGACGGTGGAGTCATGCCCTCCTTCTTTTCACGGCTCGCCACGCAGGTCTGAACCTCGCGAACCAGGTTTTGAAAGTCTCGCGCCTGGGGCGTGGACTGCAGAAAGCACTCGTCGAAGAACGGGTACTTGTTGGCCTCACCACACCCAAACGAGGTGCGGTCGGCGCGCGCGGCGGTCAGGATCATGCGATTGGGTTGGGCCAATTGCGGAATGAAGACCCCGGAGAAGCAGGCGGAGATCACCACCACCGTCAGCCTCTGTCCGCAGGTTCGGTCCAGGATGGCACCCAGCAGGGCAGGGGCCAGGATGGTCT
>JANPAO010000267.1:0-11047 GCA_031429955.1 Phenylobacterium sp.
AATGGCGACGAGGGCGCATTCGGGAATATCCAAACCTTCACGCAAAAGATTGATGCCGATGAGCACATCGAATGCCCCAAGCCGCAGGTCACGCAGGATTTCGATGCGCTCCATGGTGTCGATGTCGGAGTGCATGTAGCGGACCCGCAGGCCCTGTTCGTGCATGTATTCGCTGAGGTCCTCGGCCATCTTTTTGGTGAGCACGGTGATCAGAGAGCGGTAGCCCTTTTTGGCGGTCTCGCGCACCTCGGCGATGACGTCATCGACCTGGCTGTGGTTTTCGGTGATCACCGGGCGGATCTCGACGGGCGGGTCGATCAGGCCGGTGGGGCGGATCACCTGCTCGGCGAACACGCCGCCGGCCTGCTCCATCTCCCAGGCCGCCGGGGTGGCCGAGACGCAGATGGTGTCGGGGCGCATGGCGTCCCATTCCTCGAACTTCAGCGGGCGGTTATCCAGGCAAGACGGCAGTCGGAAACCGTATTCGGCCAGGGTGAATTTGCGCCGATAGTCGCCCCGGTACATGCCGCCGATCTGCGGCACCGCCTGGTGGCTCTCATCGACGAACAGCAGGGCATTGTCGGGGATATATTCAAAGAAGGTCGGCGGCGGCTCGCCCGGACGGCGGCCGGATAGATAGCGGCTATAGTTCTCGATGCCAGCGCAGGAGCCGGTGGCCCCGATCATCTCCAGGTCGAAGGTGGTGCGTTGTTCCAGCCGTTGGGCTTCTAGCAGTTTGCCATTGGCGACCATCCATTCCAGGCGCTCTTTCATCTCGGCTTTGATGGAGATCATCGCCTGGGCCAGGGTCGGGCGTGGGGTGACGTGGTGGCTGTTGGCATAGAGCTTGATGCTGGGCAGGTCGGCGGTCTTGCGGCCCGTCAGGGGGTCGAACTCGACGATGGCCTCGATCTCGTCGCCAAACAGGCTGACGCGCCAGGCGCGGTCCTCATAGTGGGCCGGGAAGATCTCAATGGTGTCGCCCCGCCGGCGGAAGCCGCCGCGCTCGAAGCTGGCGTCATTGCGCTTGAACTGCAGGGCCACCAGGTCGCCGATCAGCTTCTTCTCGTCCACCGCCTGGCCCACCGCCAGTTCGATGGTCATGGTGGAATAGGTCTCCACCGAGCCGATGCCGTAGATGCAGGAGACGCTGGCCACCACGATGACGTCGTCGCGCTCCAGGATCGCCCGGGTGGCCGAGTGGCGCATCCGGTCGATCTGCTCGTTAATCGAGGAGTCCTTCTCGATATAGGTGTCGGTGCGCGGCACGTAGGCCTCGGGCTGGTAATAGTCGTAATAGGAGACGAAGAACTCGACGGCATTGTCGGGGAAGAAGCTCTTCATCTCCGAATAGAGCTGGGCGGCCAGGGTCTTGTTGGGGGCCAGGATCAGGGCTGGGCGCTGGGTCTGCTCGATCACCTTGGCCATGGTGAAGGTCTTGCCCGAGCCGGTGACCCCCAGCAGCACCTGGTCGCGCTCGCGGCCCTCCAGGCCCGCCACCAGGTCGGCAATGGCGGTGGGTTGGTCGCCGGCCGGTTCGTATTCGCTCACCAGCTTGAACCGCCGCCCACCTTCGGACTTGGCAGGCCTGGCCGGGCGGTGCGGCGACCACAGCATCGGCGCGCGGGACTCGTCATAGTCAAACACCGCCGACATGTCGGCGACGCCGGGCGCCGGGGCGGACTTGGGGGAACGGGGCATGGGGTCGAAGGTAAGGCCGATGGGGCCGGAAGACTAGGGCACCCTGATGACAGGCGGTGTCAGCAGCCGACGCTATCGTTTGCGCTTGGTCTTGCCCGCTGCGGCGATGGCGGTGTCGAGGTCTTCCAGGGTCGGGACACCTGCGTCGACCTGGACGCCATTGACGAAGAAGGTCGGCGTGCCCTCAACGCCGCGCGCCTGGGCGGCCTGCATGCGGGCCTCCAGGGCTTCAGCGGCGGCGGGATCCTTGACGCAGGCGGTGACCTGGGGCTCCGTCAGTCCTGCCTGGGCCGCGACCTCCAGCAAGACCACCCGCAGGACGCCGGTCTCATAGATCTCAGCCTGGCGGCGGAACAGACCGTCCACCACCTGGAAATACTTCTCGGCCCCGGCGCAACGGGCGGTGATGAAGCCTGCCGACGCCACGGCCGCCGGGTTGGTGAGATACTCCTTCAGCACGTAGCGCACCTGGCCGGTGTCGACGTACTTGGCCTTGAAGGCCGGGAAGACCTCATTGTTGAACTGGGCACAGCCGGAGCAGCTGAGGGAGGCATACTCCTCCACCAGGATCTTGGCCTTGGGCGATCCCATCGACAGGTCACCGACATTGTAGGGGGCAGCCACCGCAAAGCTGGCGACGAGGGCCAGGGCGAGGCCAAGCAGGGTGGAACGCACGGTGAGGTATCCTCGACGAACAGGTCTGCCAGGAACCCCCACCCGCAGAGCCTGTCAACCAAGGCCGAGAGCGTGACAGCTTCAAGTGGATGCCGGTTGAAGCGCCCGTCACGCTCTACACTATTGAATCTAGACCCTTCTTGCCGTTTCAGATGAAACCATCTGAAACGGTCAGGGTCTTGGCGGGACGGCGACTGTAAACGAGTGTGACCCTGGGCAGATTCCACGGGCCGGAGGCGGCCAAGGGCGTTAGTCTGGCCCCGCTGGGGGACCGCAGGCATGAACATCGCCGTCCTGGATGACGACCAGGCTCACAACGACCTGATGGCCGCCATGCTGCGGCAGGCCGGGCACCGCTGCCAGGTGTTCGACGCCCCGCCCGCCTTCCTCGCCGAGTTGCGCCGCCAGACCTTTGACCTGCTGATCATGGACTGGAACATGCCGGAGATGAGCGGCATCGACGTGCTCAAGCGCCTGCCGGAGCTGCTGTCGGTGGTCCTGCCGGTCCTGCTGGTCACCAGCCGTTCGGTGGAGAGCGACGTGGTGGAGGGGCTCAACGCCGGGGCCGACGACTATCTGGTCAAGCCCTTTGAGCCGGCGATCCTGATGGCCCGGGTGGCGGCCTTGCTGCGGCGGGCCTATCCGGCGACGCCCGCCAGTGGCGGCGAGGTGCATGAGGGGTTCACCTTCGACCCCGCCACCGAGACCGTCGCCCGCGACGGAAAGGCCGAGCAACTCACCGCCAAGGAATTCGCCCTGGCCCTGACCCTGTTTCGCAACCTTTCGCGGGCGCTCAGCCGTGACTACCTGCTGGAGCGGGTCTGGGGACATCGGGCCGAGCTGGAGACCCGCACCCTGGACGCCCACATCTCCCGCCTGCGGACCAAGCTCGCCCTGCGGCCGGCCAATGGCTTTCGGCTGGTGACGGTCTACGGCTTCGGCTATCGGCTGGAGCCTTGCCAACCGGTCCTGGAGGCTGTGCCATGAGGGGTGTTGTTCTACTGTTGGCCCTGGCGATGGCAGGAAGCGCCCTGGCCCAGACCCCGCCCGACGCCCGCTATGTCGTGCGCAAGGGCGATACCCTCTATGATCTGGGGACGCGCTACTTCGTCCGGCCCGGTGACTATCAGGTGGTGGCGCGGGCCAACCAGATTGCCGATCCCCGACGGCTCAGGCCCGGATCGACCCTGGTGGTGCCCTACCGGGTGCTGAAGACCAACCCCATCGCCGCCGAGATCGTGGCCTTTTCCGGCTCGGTGCGGATCGAGCAGGGCGGTCGTCTGATGCCCCCGCGCCTCGGCCTGCCCATCATGGAGGGCATGAGGCTCACCACCCTGGCCAACAGCTTTCTCACCCTCGAACTGGCCGATGAGTCGCGCATCACCTTGCCGTCCAACTCCAGCGCGCGGGTGCGGCAGCTTGTGCAGGTGCCGATGACCGGCGGACTGCTGCGGGTGTTTGATCTGGAGGCCGGCCGCAGCAGCACTTCGGCCACCCCCAATGCCAACCCCAATTCCCGCTTTGAGATCCGCACCCCCCTGTCGGTCTCGGCGGTGCGGGGCACCGAGTTCCGCGTCGCGGCGCTCAGTAGCGGCCAGGCCACCACCGAGGTGCTCAAGGGCCTGGTGGGCGTCCAGGGTGCCGGGGCCGAGACCACCGTGGCCGAGACCTTCGGGATCAATGTCACCCCCACCGGCCTGGGCGCGCCGACTCCGCTGCCCCCCACCCCGAAACTGGTCCGGGGCGGCCGGACCCAGGACGAGCCCCGGATACGGTTCCAGGTGGAGCCGGTGGCCGGTGCCGTCGCCTATCGCCTGCAACTGGCCAGGGATGCCGGCTTCCTCGACGTGTTTGCCGAGGCCAGGAGCGAGCAGGCCCAGGTGGACTTTGCCGGGGTTCCCGACGGCACCTACTTTGCCCGCGCCACGGCCATCGACGCCCTGGGCCTGGAGGGGGCGGCCTCCAGCTACGGCTTTGACCGCGACCTCAATGTGCTGGAACCGGGCCAGGCCGCGCCCCAGCGGGTGGGCAAGGTCCGCCGCTACCTGTTCAAATGGTCGGCCACCGGGGAGGGCGCGCGGACCTATCGGTTCCAACTGTTTGCGGACGCCGAGGCGCGCACGGCCCTGGTGGATCAGCCGGGCCTGAGCCAGGCGCAGCTGGTGCTCACCGACCTGCCCCCCGGCATCTATTTCTGGCGGGTGACGGCGACACGGCTGAACCGGGGCAAGATCACCGAGAAGGTCGGTGCGCTGCAAAATCTCAACGTCGGGGACTAGGCCCCGCCCATGCCAGCCTCCGGACGCCCGCTGCCACCCCGGCGCCTGCTCCTGGAGTGGCTGCTGGTGGCGGTGCTGGCCACCGCAGCAGCGGCGGCCCTGAGCTGGGGATCGCGGCTGTCACGGGCCGATGGCGCGGTCTATGATGTCCTGGCCAAGCTGGATCGTCGGGTGCCAGATCCCAACATCCTGATCATCGCCATTGACGATGCCAGCCTTGCGCAACTCGGTCGCTGGCCCTGGCCCCGGAGCCATCACGCCCGCCTGCTGCAGGTGCTGGCCCCGCTCAAGCCCCGGGCGGTGATCTATGATGTGCTGTTCACCGAGGCCGAGGCCGGCGACCCCGAGCTGGCCAAGGCCATGACGACGGTGGGACCGGTGTTCCTGCCCGCCCTGGTGACGGCGGGCCTAAATGGCGCGGCCCTGACCCTGACCGCTCCGGTGCCCGCCCTGGCCGGAGCCGCGGCAGGCCTGGGCCAGGTGATGATCCGGCCCGATGCCGATGGGGTGGTGCGTCGCTATCTCCGCTGCCCCGCCCCAGCCCCCCGTCCCCTGGCCGAGGTCGCGCTGGGGGCAGGGCATCCCTTGCCCGGCGGCGGCGAATGCCAGGGCCGCCTGATCGCCTTTGCAGGCCCTCCCGGCAGCTATGCCACCGTCAGCCTTGCCAGCGTCCTGCGGGGCGAGGTGCCGGCGGCCTTCGTCACCGGCCGCCAGATCCTGGTGGGGTCCACCGCCTTGGGCATGACCGACAACTTCCAGACCCCCATGGGCGGTGGCCCCATGTCGGGGGTGGAGATTCAGGCCGGTATCCTCGATGGCCTGGGGACAGGGGTAGGGCGCGGGGAGGTCGGACCCTGGGGCCGGTTGGCTCTCGCGGTCCTGCCGCTCTGGGCCCTGATGGCGGGGTTCCTGGTACTGCGGCCGGCCCAGAACCTGAACCTGGCCCTGGGCCTGGCCGTGGCCACCCTGGGTCTCAGCGCCGGCCTGTTTGGCCTGGCCCATCTGTGGCTGTCGCCGGTGACCACCCTGGCGGTCCTGTTGCTGGTCTTCCCGCTCTGGGGCTGGCGGCGGCTGGCCATGGCCAGCGACTATCTGAAGGCAGAGTTCGAACGCCTCGGGGGGAGTTTGCAAACCCCTGTCGAGCACGGCCCTCTGGCCGATGTGGTGGCCAGCCAGGCCCAGGCCCTCAGCGGTGCCATCGCCCGTATGGACGCCCTGCGGCGCTTTGCCGACGACATCCTGGCCAGCCTGCCCGACGCCACCCTGGTGACCGACCCCCAAGGCGTGGTGATCCAGGCCAATGGTCCGGCCCAGGCCCTGTTGGGATCGGGCCTGCTGGGTCAACCCCTGGCCGACCTGCTGCAGCGCCTGGAGCCTCTGGACCCAGATCTGGGTCCGCAGGGGGACGGCGCCTCCCGACCCCTGCCATTGCGGGATGGTCGCACCCTGCTGCTGCAGACCGCGCCGCGCCGGGGGGAGGGGGCAGCCCAGGTGGGCGAGGTGATCGGCCTGGCCGATATCACCAGCCTGATGGCCACGGCCCGCCAGCGGGAGCAGGCACTACAACTGCTGACCCACGACATGCGCTCGCCCCAGACCTCGATCCTGGCCCTCTTGCAGCAGCAGCCGGGCTTGGAGGCCAGCTTTGCCCGCCGCATCGCCGCCAATGCCCACCGCACCCTGGCCCTGGCCGACGGCTTTGTGCAATTTGCCCGCGCCGAGGCGGCCATCCTGCGGCTGGAACCCGTCGATCTGGCCGATGTCATCGTCGAGATGGCCGATGATCTCTGGCCCCAGGCCCAGCAGAAGCAGGTGGTCATGACCCAGAGCGGCTGCGAGGCCCCGGTCCTGGTGCTGGGCGACCACTCCCTGCTGGCCCGGACCTTCGCCAACCTGTTCCAGAACGCGGTGAAGTACAGCCCCCCGGGCGGCCGAATCGAGATCGCTCTGACCCAAGACGCCGGGCGCGTTCAGGTCACCATCTGCGACCAGGGACCCGGCCTGACGCCGGAGGAGCGCGCCCAGGTCTTCGAACCCTTCAAACGCTTTTCCCGCCCCCAGACCGGCGACGACCCCGGCGCAGGCCTGGGCCTGGCCTTCGTCCGCTCCGTGGTGGTCCGCCTGGGCGGCCAGGTCCGCTGCGAACCCGCCCCGGGAGGCGGGGCGTGTTTCGTGGTGGATTTGCCGGCCGGGGGGTAGGGAACTCGCTTAGCGCGCAGGTATCACCCCGAGGGGGAAGGGGCGGCGCTGAGACGATGGCGCGCCTTGCGCCCATTATGGGCGCATGCTAAGCAAATTGAATGAGAGTTATTGCGCGTCGCGCCTTGCGCGAATTCGTTGCGACGCGAATTCGGCATCGCGATCATCCTGCGCTGAAGTCGGCGCTTGATGCGTGGTTTGCCGAAGTTAGCCAGGCGAACTGGACGAGCACGGCCGATGTGAAGCGACTTTATGCGACGGCAAGCATCGTCAGCGCTGAACGGATTGTCTTCAATATCAAGGGCAACGCGTACCGCTTGGTGGTGGCCGTAGATTTCGAGAAAACCATCGTCTGGATCAGGTGGGTTGGCACCCATCGGGACTATGACCAGATCAATGCCAAGGAGGTCGAGCATGGCAACTGAGTTGAAGCCAATCCGCAGCGAGGCCGATTATGAAGCGGCGCTGGAGGAGGTCGCGGGCCTGTGGGGTGCGGCGACCGAGACGCCAAGGGGCGATCGGCTGGACGTGCTGGCGACGCTGATCGAGGCCTATGAAGCCAAGCATCATGCGATGGACCCACCCGACCCGATAGAGGCCATCAAGTTCCGAATGGAACAGCAAGGCATGACGCGCAAAGACCTTGAGGACATCATCGGAACCCGCACCCGAATTGCCGAAGTTCTGAGCCGCAAGCGCAGCTTGTCGATCAGCATGATTCGGCGGTTGCATGACCGTCTAGGTATTCCGGCAGAGATCTTGATCCAGCCATCGCGCAACGTCGCCGCATGATAGCGGGAGTGGACTGACCCCCATCGCGTCGCTCCAGAGCCTTTGACGGCCCGACTGGACCCAAACGTGCCGAGCACGGCCTTCAGGTCTGCGACATCAGGTGGCGAGGGGGCGGATCGCAAGCTGATAGCCGAGGGCCTTGACGACGGTGGCCATGGTGGCGAGCGTCGGGTTACCCCCGGGGGAGAAGGCCCGATAGAGCGTTTCTCGGGTCAGGCCGGTTTCGCGTGCGATGGCCGTGATATTACGTGCGCGGGCGACCTCGCCGATGGCCGAGGCGATGAAGGCCGGATCGCCGTCGGCGAAAGCCTCCTCAAGATAGGCCGCAATGCGCTCATCGTGAGTTACGGTGACAGTTGCAATAACCCCTATTCAAATTCGGTGACAGTGCATTCAATTCCTCAGCGTCGGCAATTGAATGCACTGTCACCGTAATTCGAGCACAGGTCATCGGGACTGCCCCTGACTCGCGTCCAGAGGCGTCAACCCTAGCCTGCGGCGGGTCATGCAATTGATAGCATGTCCTCGGTATTCAATGGGGGTTATTGCAACTGTCACCGTTACCAACGGTCACCGTAACCGGAAACAAAGAAGAACAGTAGGATCGCGCCCTTCTCCCCTTGTGGGAGAAGGTGGCCCTGCGGAGCAGGGTCGGATGAGGGGTCGAAAGGCCTATCCGGTTCTGGCGTCAGAAGGCCTTTCATCGAGGCCGGCGCGACCCCTCAACCGTCAGCTTCGCTGCCACCTTCTCCCGCAGGGGGAGAAGGACAAGCGGGTCAAGTAACGGAAATTCCAGTGAATGTTAGACCAATCCCCGCACCCGACCCCGTTTAGTTACCGGCCGAGGCCGCCAGGGCCTTGGTGTCGCTCATCAGCAGGCCCTTGGGGCTGGGCATCCGCCACGGCGTGGCACCGGCCAGGATCAGGAGGCCCGCCAGGATGCCGAGGTTCTTGATGAAGTTCTGCACCTCATGGGCCCCCTGGACGCCGCTGAAGTTCCAGAAATCATGCAGCATGACATTGATCACCAGGATGTAGACCACGAAGCCCAGGGCGTTGAATCTCACGAAACGGTTGCCCATCAACAAGAGGGCCCCGATCACCTGCGCGGTTCCCGCCACCGCCAGCAAGGGGGCCGGATTGGCTATGCCATGGGTGCTCATCAGGCTCACATGCATCGGGAATGCGGCAAACTTCATCAGGCCAGGCACGAGGAAATAGAGCGCCACTAGGATGCGGCCCGTCGTGGCCATGGCGATCGATGCGGGGGATGTCTGGGGCATCTGCGGACCGTCACAGGACTCTCGCCGACTGTCAAACCGGCGGAGGAGACCACTTCGGCCACGCGCACCCGCCTCAAGCTTTCGCCCGGCCCACCTGACCCAGATGGGTATGGCCAAAGGCCGTGCTGTACTTCAGGCCATAGCCCAGAATCCGGTCAAAGCCGATGTGGGCCAGCCAGATCAGGGCCGCCGAGGTCAGGACGGGCTCGGCCAGAAGCCAGCCTGCCGCGCCCAGGGCCAGGGGAAGCAGCGTGCTGTGGGCCAGGTTATAGGCGGCGGCACCGACCTTGCGGCCGGCCACATAGCCCAGCATCGACAGGTCGGGGACGAGGAAGGCGAGGGCAAAGACCACCCAGCCCTGGCCGACCTGGCCATAGGCCAGCAGGGCAGCGGCCAGGAGTGCGACACCCTCCAGCCTCAGGATCCAACGGGGGCCGCCCTGGGCGGCACCTGGCGGGATTGGGATCGACATGGGCTTCCTCCTGGCAGCGATCCCAAACTGGATCTGTGGCCAGTTTGCCGGACCGTCGGTGTCGCCACGATTGGGCAATGCTGTGAGCCAGCCGTTCGAAAATGCATGGGTCTGCCGCCGTCCCCTGCGGCCAGCCGCGCCCAGTTTGTGGCTCCCCCCTTCGCCCCTGCAGGATGCACGGCTTGAAGGCTGGACACGAAGCCCACGAAGAAAGCCAAAGAGCACGAAGGAGGGTGAGGCGCGGCCAAGCCGTTTCAAGGTGGTCGAGGCGCTGACGCGCCTCCAGAGCGCGAAGCGTCGGACATTTCTGTAGATCTCAAGCTGTCAACTGGCCTGCTGAAGACCTTCAGTCTCAGGCTGCTACAGCTTGGCCATACGCCTCGGACAGTCTCCCTTCGTGTTCTTCGCGCCCCTTTGTGAGCTTCGTGTCCTCACCTTTCGGCACCCCAGGGGAACCGGGCGAACGGTTTATCTGCGACTGAAGGACCTCGTCGGCCCGTGCGGCGACCTCTCGTTTGCCGCGCCTCTTGTCCGAAACCGGTTCCCAGTTTCCGGAACGCGCTTTAGTCAGAAGCATGCGCCCAGGAGCCCGACATGCTTGAGAGCCCCTTCAGCCACGCCCCGGTGAGGATCGCCGTCCTGGGGCTGGGCTATGTCGGCCTGCCCCTGGCTGTGGCCCTGGCCGGGCACTATCCCGTCGTCGGCTTCGACATCGGCGCGGCCCGGATCGCCGAGCTCAAGGCCGGTTACGACCGCACCCTGGAGGTGGATGCCTCCGAGCTGGCAGCCGCCACCCAGCTCAGCTTTGCCACCGACGAGGCCGACCTTGCCACCTGCAACGTCTTCATCGTCACCGTGCCCACCCCCATCGACCGGGCCAAGCGCCCCGACCTCACCGCCCTGCTGGCCGCCAGCCGCACCGTGGGTCGGGTGATCTCCAAGGGAGGGGTGGTGATCTATGAATCCACCGTCTATCCCGGCGCCACCGAGGAAGACTGCGTGCCGGTGGTGGCGGCCGTCTCGGGCCTGACCTTCAACACCGACTTCTTCGCCGGCTACAGTCCCGAGCGGGCCAATCCCGGCGACCGGGCCCACCGGCTCTCCTCCATCATCAAGGTCACATCCGGCTCGACGCCGGAGGTGGGGGCCTTTGTGGATGCCCTCTATGGTGCCGTGGTCACGGCGGGTACCCATCTGGCCAGCTCGATCCGGGTGGCCGAGGCTGCCAAGGTGATCGAAAACACCCAGCGGGACCTCAACATTGCGCTGATCAACGAATTTTCGATGATTTTCAATCTCTTGGGCGTAGATACTCAGGAGGTTTTGGCCGCCGCCGGCACCAAGTGGAACTTCCTGAAATTCCAGCCGGGCCTGGTGGGGGGCCACTGTATTGGGGTCGATCCCTACTATCTGACTCATAAGGCTCAGGACGCCGGCTATGACCCGCAGGTGATCCTGGCCGGGCGGCGGATCAATGATGGCATGGGCGGCTATATCGCCCAGACCCTGATCAAGGCCCTGATCGGCCGCGATGTGCGGGTGCGGGGGGCCAGGGTTCTGGTGATGGGCCTGACCTTCAAGGAAAACTGCCCCGATCTGCGCAACACCCGGGTTATCGATATCGTCCGCGAGTTGGCTGACTACGG
>JANPAO010000268.1:0-2886 GCA_031429955.1 Phenylobacterium sp.
GCCTTGTGCCCGTCATCCTAGGCCTTGTGCCTAGGACCCATGATCTCCGTGGGGCCGCAAGGATCAACCACGGCACCGTCGCACCCTTCCTCCAAGCGCGGAGTTCATTGATCGTCGGGACGAGGCCCGACGATGACGTTCAGGGTGGTGAGAGGGCGCATCTGTACCCTGTCGCCCCACCCCCAACGCCCGTCATCCTAGGCCTTGTGCCCGTCATCCTAGGCCTTGTGCCTAGGACCCATGATCTCCGTGGTCCCGCAAGGATCGACCGCGGCACCGTCGCACCCGTCCACCAAGACACGGAAATCAGGGCTCGGCTTCCCAGGGATTGAATATCTGCGCGCCGGTCCGTCGCACATCCCTCACATTTCGGGTGACAAGGCAGAGGTCGTTCTCCAACGCTGTGCCCGCAAACAGCGTGTCGATCACCGGTGGCGGATGACCCGCATCGCGATGGATGCGGCCAGAGAGCAATCCCCAGCGGCGCACCACAGCATCGGAAACCGGCAACACGCGCCCTTCGAACCGCGCTTCAAGCTGATCTCGCGCCGTGACGCAGCGCGCGCGATCGGGATGATCGTCAGCCAACTTGGCGATGCCCTTGTCATACTCGCCGAGCGTCAGCACCGAAAGAAACAGCCGCGCCTCGTCCTGCGCCGCGACCCAGGCCTTGACGCTGGGCGCGCCGTTGGCGGCGATCAATGAGGCGACGACATTGGTATCCAGCAGCCATCCCTTCAAAACGGCGCGTCCCGACCGGCATCGGGTTCCCGGGTCAGATCGACGCCGTCCAGGGCCAACCCCTCTAGGAACGCTACCAGCGGCACCTTCGCCTCGCCGCCTTTCAGTCGCTCATAGGCCGCCATCGTCATCAGCACATGCGCAGGCCTGCCCCGCTCGGTGATGATCACCGGGCCGTCCTTGGCCGCACGTTTCACCCGGCTGGCATCCTGATTGTATTCGCGCGCGGTGAAGGTGGTGGGCATGGCGAAGCACCTTTTTGTAGCTATAACGCTACATTTGGATGCGGAATCTGTCAAGCGCCCGCACCACTGCCTGCTCGTCGCGGTGGGTGGGGAGAAAGATGTCGGGCGCGGTCACGCCTTGCCTTTCACCGCCGCATAAAGCGCGCGGATCGTCGCGAGGTCAGTTTCCCGCCTCGGACTGTAAGCGGCAGTGCGGTCCCAAATTCGTACAGCGGCGGCCAGATCCCAGCCCAGCCGCTGGGCGGTCTCAACATGGCTGCGAGCATCGGTGTCCTGCCCTAGCTGCACACAGCTCATCGCCTTGCTGATGTGGGCCTGTCCGAAGGTCGGGATGAGGGCCAGGTATTCATCGACCACCGCTGCAGCCTCCGTCGCGCGGCCTAGCTGGAAGAGGGCCGAAAACTGCCACGCCTTCACGGCCCACATCAGGTGCGATCCCGGCATCAGGCGCTCGCCAGTCCCAAGGTAAGACAACGCCGCCTCGAGTCGGTTGAGAAAAACGCAGACCGTGCCGTGCTGATACTGCACCAAGCCGCTGCCGGGGGCCTTGCGCACGGCGCGCTCGGTATGGTGCGCGCCGGCCGTCGGATCGCCGATGAAACAGAGGCTGTGTCCGACGAGGCTGAGCACCCAGGCGTCCTCAGGTGCCAGCGCCAGCGCCCGTTCGGCAATGGAGCGAACATGCGCGGCCTCCGCCGGGTCGTCCGTGCTGCCGGCGAAATAAGCGTTGGCCAGAGAGTCCGCCAGCATGGCCAGCCCCGGCGCATAGTCCGGCGCGATCTCCACCGCACGCCGGGCCTCCTCAATCGCGCGGTCACGGTCTACGGAATCGTATTTGCGATAGGCACCTAGCGAGCGGGTTGCCGCTTCCCAGGCCGTAAGGTCATCGGGCTTTCGCAGCGCCCGCGCCATCTCCAGGCTGTAGACCTTCGCATCGAGGGCGGCGGCAACTTCGGTCACCAGCCCCTCCTGAAGTTCGGCCAGCTCCCTCAGCGGGCGATCAAACTTCGCGGCCCAGGCCACCTCTCCGGTTGCTGCCTCCAGGAGCTGGGTGGTGACCCGCAGGTTCTCGCCCACCCGCCGCACATTGCCTTCCAGCAGGTAGCGCACGCCAAGTTGGCGCCCGACCGCCGCCAGATCCGAGATCGCCGCCCGGCTCAGATTGGCTGTCGCCGTCGAGCCCAGCACGCGGACATTGACCCCCTGCGACAAGGCCCAGATCACGTCCTCCACCATCCCCTCGGCGAAGACCTCGTCCTCGGGCAGCTGGGAGCGGTTGGTGAACGGCAGCACCGCCAATGACGGCGCCGAGCCGCTCTGACCGGGCTTCAAGGTCGCCTGCACCGACGCGGGCTCCAGGACCGGCGTCTCCACGGTCGGCGCAAGATCCTTCGCCACAAACCGCCGCACGTCCCCCAGGAACGCCACCCAGGCTCCGTCCTCGGCCTCCCCCTGCCAGTGGCTGAGTTCCGCCGTCTGGGTCAGCTCAAACATGATGGGCCGCTCGCAGGCCTCGATGGTGCAGGGGACCAGGGTCTTACTTCGATCTGCTAACGTCGCCTCAGCCCGCACCCAGCGGGAGACCACCGAGCGCGGTGACCACAAGACCACCACCGCCTTGGCCGTGCGCAGTGCGGTCTCGGTGACCTCATCATAGGCCTCGCCCGACTTCAGCGTCGCATCCCACCAGACGTCAAAGCCCACGGCTCCGAACGCCTCAGCGAACCGACGCGCGACGGCCTGATCCTCGCGATTATAGGAAAGAAAGATGTCGGGGATTGGGGTCACTTGGCGTCCCACGGATTGACAAGCTTCAACGAAGTGGTAGCGAAATCCTTGCCATTGCGGGTGGCAAGCGGGCAATCCTGCTCCAGCGCAATGGCCGCGATCTGCGCATCGG
>JANPAO010000269.1:0-8813 GCA_031429955.1 Phenylobacterium sp.
ACCCAGCAAGCTTCCAAGCAGCGTCTCGTCGTGATCGGCAACGGCATGGCCGGGTGCCGGGTGGTGGAGGACATCCTCAAGCGCGCCCCCGACCACTACGAGATCACCATCTTCGGCGCCGAGCCGCGGGTGAACTACAACCGCATCATGCTCTCGCCGGTGCTGGCGGGAGAGAAGGCCTTCGACGACATCGTCATCAATGACGAGGCCTGGTACCGCGACAACGACATTGAACTGCTGTCGGGCGTTTCTGTCACCGCCATCGACCCGAAGGCCAGGATCGTTATAGCCGCTGGCGGCATCGAAGCGGCCTACGACCGGCTGATACTGGCCACGGGATCTGACCCGGTTCGGCTCCCCCTGCACGGCGCAGACCTGCGGGGCGTGGTGACATTCCGCGACCTCGACGACGTCGAGGCGATGGTAGGTGCCGCCAATGCAGGAGGCCGCGCGGTGGTCATCGGCGGTGGTCTGCTGGGCCTTGAAGCCGCCTACGGCCTGGCCCGTCGCGGCATGGCCGTGACCGTGGTCCATCTCATGGACGTGCTGATGGAACGTCAACTGGATGAATCCGCCAGTTTCCTTCTGCAGGCCGCCCTGGCGGAGCGGGGCGTTGAGACCGTGCTTGGGGCTCAATCGGAGGCGATCGAAGGCCAGGACGGAGGTGTCTCGGGGCTGCGGCTCAAGGACGGCCGAACTCTACCCTGCGACCTGCTGGTGATGGCGGTGGGCATCCGCCCCAGCGCCGCCCTGGCCGTGGCAGCGGGCCTGACGGTCGGGCGCGGCGTCGTGGTCAGCGACCAGATGCAATCCTCCGATCCGGCGATCTTCGCGATAGGAGAATGCGCGGAGCACCGGGGCATAGCCTACGGTCTGGTGGCCCCAATCTGGGACATGTGCCGGGTCTTGGGTCGTGTGCTGACCGGCGAAGATGCGGCAGCCTACGAGGGCACCCTGCTGCAGACCCGGCTCAAGGTTTCTGGCGTCGATGTGTTCTCGGCCGGCCGCTTCTCAGGGGGCGAGGGCTGCGAGGACATCGTATTCCGCGACGCCGCCCGGGGTGTCTACAAGCGCCTGGTGATCGAAGGCGGCAAGGTCGCTGGGGCGGTGCTGTTTGGCGATGCGGTGGACGGCGGCTGGTACTTCGACCTGATGCGTCAGGGGGCCGAGGTCGCCGAGATCCGCGAGACCCTGATCTTCGGCCAGGCGATCACGGAGGCCCTGCGGGGGGTGGACCCTAGGGCGGCCGTTGCGGCCATGGCGGACTCCCAGGAGATCTGCGGCTGCAATGGCGTCTGCAAAGGGGTGATCACCACGGCGATCGCCAACCAGGGGCTAGCTACCCTTGAAGCCGTGCGGGCGGTTACGAAGGCCTCGGCATCCTGTGGCTCCTGTACGCCCCTGGTGGAGAAGCTGCTGTCCCTGACCCTGGGAGACGGCTTCAAGGCGCAGATTGGGCCCAAGCCCGTCTGTGGCTGCACCGCCAAGGGTCACGACGAGGTTCGGCGGAAAATCGTCGCCGACGGACTGAAGTCCCTGCCAGCGATCATGCAGGCCTTGGAGTGGACCACGCCGGATGGCTGCCCCTCCTGCCGCCCGGCCCTGAACTACTATCTGATCTGCGCCTGGCCCGGGGACTACAGGGACGACAAGCAGTCGCGCTACATCAACGAGCGCGCCCACGCCAACATCCAGAAGAACGGCACCTATTCGGTGGTCCCACGCATGTGGGGCGGCATGACCAGCGCCAGTGAATTGCGGGCCATTGCCGACGTCGTCGACAAGTTCGCCATCCCGGCGGTCAAGGTCACCGGGGGGCAAAGAATTGATCTTCTAGGCGTCCGCAAGGATGACCTGCCCGCCGTCTGGGCCGACCTGAATGCGGCGGGCATGGTCTCAGGCCACGCCTATGCCAAGGCCCTGCGGACGGTAAAGACCTGCGTCGGCACTGACTGGTGTCGGTTCGGGACTCAGGACTCCACGGGGCTCGGGGTGCGCCTGGAAAAGATCATGTGGGGATCCTGGACGCCGGCCAAGGTCAAGCTCGGGGTGTCGGGGTGTCCGAGGAACTGCGCCGAGGCGACCTGCAAGGACATCGGCGTCATCTGCGTCGAGAGCGGCTTTGAGATCCACATTGGTGGGGCGGCGGGCCTGGAGATTCGCGGCACCCAGGTCCTGACCAAGGTGGCCACGGAGGAGGAGGCGATCTGGACCATCTGCGCCGTGGCCCAGCTCTATCGCGAGCAGGGATGGTATCTGGAACGCATCCACAGGTGGATGGACAGGGTCGGGCTGGAGACGATCCGCGCCCTGGCCGAAGATCCAGACGCCCGCCGCGCCCTCTATGACCGCTTCAGCTATTCCCAGAGGTTCTCCCGCATCGATCCCTGGGCCGAGCGGGTGGCCGGTCGCCACAGCGAGGAGTTCAATCCGCTGAGTCGCCGTTTGGAGTTGGCATCAACATGAACACCCTGGTCAGCGACCCCTTGGACTGGACCGATGTCGGGGCGGTCACCGACATCCCCCTGCGCGGTGCCCGCAGGGTGCCAAGCCCCACCGGCGACATTGCCATTTTCCGCACGGGCGATGGACAGGTCTTCGCCCTACGCGACGCCTGTCCCCACAAGGGCGGGCCCCTGAGCCAAGGGATCGTGCACGGTCGCGCTGTGGCCTGCCCGCTGCACAACTGGTCCATCGACCTGGCGACCGGAGAGCCATTGGGTGCCGATCGCGGCAAGGGCTGCGCCCCGGTGGTGCCCCTGGCGGTGCGCGACGGCCGTCTGCTGCTTGGCCAGATCAGGGACTGAGGCGATGGCGGACGGTTTCGTGCGCGAGGCCGTCAGGACGACCTGTCCCTATTGCGGTGTCGGCTGTGGCGTCACCGCCACCCCTGGCCTTGATCGGTCCCTAGCAGTCGCCGGCGACCTGTTGCACCCCGCCAACCAAGGACGGCTTTGTTCCAAGGGCGCGGCCCTGGGGTCGACGGTCGGGCTGGAAGGCCGCCTGCTGCACCCGCGCGTTCATGGTCGTCCCGCCGCATGGTCTGAGGCGATCGGCACGGTGGCCAGCACCTTTAGCCGCACCATTGCCGAACATGGCCCTGACTCCGTGGCCTTCTATGTCTCGGGCCAGCTTCTGACCGAGGACTACTACGTCGCCAACAAGCTGATGAAGGGCTTCATCGGGTCGGGCAATATCGACACCAACTCCCGGCTCTGCATGGCCTCGGCCGTAACCGCCCACAAGCTGGCCTTCGGAGCTGACCTGGTTCCCGGCTGCTATGAAGATCTCGACCTGGCCGATCTGGTGGTGTTCTGCGGACACAATGCGGCCTGGACCCATCCGGTGCTGTTTCGGCGGATGGAGGCCCAGCGCGCGCGCGGCCAGCGGCACATTGTCATCGATCCGCGCCGCACCGACACCGCCGAGGGATGTGACCTTCATCTGCCCCTGGCGCCTCAGACCGATGTGCGTCTCTGGAACGGCCTGCTGGCCAACCTATTGGCCCGTGGCGCTGTGGATCGCGCCTATCTGGCCGCCCACGTCAACGGGTTGGACGAGGTGCAGAGGGCCTTGGCGGCGGATGATCAGTCCGCCGCTGCCGTGGCGAGCGACTGCGGTTTGACTGAGGCTGACCTGACAAGGTTCTATGACCTGTTCGCCGCGACCCCGCGAACGGTCACCCTGTTCTCCATGGGCGCCAACCAGTCGACCCAGGGCGTCTCCAAGGGTCTGGCCATCATCAACGCCCATCTGGCCACCGGCCGTATCGGCAAGCCCGGTGCGGCGCCGTTCTCCATCACCGGACAACCGAACGCCATGGGGGGGCGCGAGGTGGGTGGCATGGCAAACACCTTGGCCGCCCACATGGATTTCGACCCGCAATCCCGTGACCGAGCGGCGCGGTTCTGGGGATCTGACACCATTGCCAGAGGCCCGGGCCTGAAGGCCGTTGATATGTTTGAGGCTGTGACCGGGGGGCAGATCAAGGCGATCTGGATCATGGCGACCAACCCGGTGGTGAGTCTCCCCAACGCCTCTCGGGTGCATCGCGCCCTGTCGGACTGTCCCTTTGTCGTCGTCTCCGATTGCATGGCCGATACCGACACCCTGGCCTATGCCCATGTCGCCTTGCCAGCCCTGGCCTGGAGCGAGAAGGACGGCACGGTCACCAATTCAGAGCGGACGATTTCCCGCCAGCGGGCCACCCTGCCAGCCCCCGGCGCAGCCCGCGCCGACTGGCGCATCGTCGCCGACGTCGCCAAGGCCATGGGCCACGGCGAGGCCTTTGACTGGGACAGCCCAAGTCAGGTGTTCGGCGAATGGGCGGCCCAGACCAGGTTCGAGAACACCGATCGGTTGCTCAACTTAGGGCCTCTGGCCGACATATCGCCTGGCTCCTATTCGAGGTTGCAACCGGTCCAGTGGCCGGTGACGACCACGGGGGGAACACCGCGTCTTTTCGAGCAGGGTATCTTCCAGACAGGCGATGGCCGCGCAAACATGGTGGCTGTGAAGGCGACCGGTCCGGCGCAGGCCACCACCCCAGACTACCCCCTTGCCCTCAACACCGGGCGGGTGCGCGACCACTGGCACACCCTGACCCGAACGGGTCTGGCACCGGAGCTTGGCCGCCACATTCCAGAACCCTATGTCGAGGTTCACCCCTCCGACCTGCCCCCAGGGGGTCTGGTGGACGGGCAACTGACAGAGATATCGACGGCTCAAGGAACCGCTGTTGCCGTGGCGCGGCTGAGCGACCGCCAGAGGCCGGGCTCGATCTTCATGCCCATGCACTGGAGCGGTGCCTATGCCCCGTCTGGTCAGGCCAATCCGCTGACCTCCTCGGCCGTCGATGCGCGATCGGGTCAGCCGGAATTCAAACACACGCCGGCATGCATTCGGCCCTATGGCGAGACCTGGCGTGGGTTTTTGATCTCGCGCGAGGCTCGCCCGTCGCCGGAGGGAGCTGACATCATTTGGCGGAGAATCCCGCAGGAGGCTTGCCAACTCCACGAGTTCGCCGGCCGCGGCGGCTCTGACCAACGCATCGAGGTTCACGCCGGTCTCACCCATGATGCCTCTGAAGAACGTCTAGGCTTTGAAGACGACACTGGCGGGATCCTGCGGGAGGCCTTTGTCGACAATGGCCGACTCGACCAGGTTCTGTTCATGACCACGGGAGAGCGGTTACCGCCGCGCGAGTGGTTGATCCAACTCTTCCAAACCCCATCGCTCAGCCCGTCGCAGCGCGCCGCCCTGTTGATCGGCCGCGAGCCAGGCGTGACCGTCCCCACCGGCCCTGTTGTCTGCAGCTGCCGCTCCGTGCGCGCAACCTCGATCGCAGAGGCGATCCTGAGCGGTGCCCGGACCTTGGCCGAGGTCGGTGACACCACCGGCGCAGGGGTCACCTGTGGCTCTTGCCGACCTGAAATCTCTCGGATGCTGGCGCGGAGGCTGGAGCCACATGATGCGGAATGAGCAACCCCTTGGTCGCGTGCAACTGGTGGGGGCAGGGCCAGGTGCTGCTGACCTGCTGACGGTTCGAGCCCTGCGGGCCATCGAGGGTGCCCAAGCCCTTCTCTATGACGCCCTGATCCCCGAAGACATCCTGGCCCTGGCACCTCGGGCCTGCGTGAAGATCGAGACTGGAAAGCGGGCCGGGCGCCCCAGCATGAAGCAGGAGACCATCCACCGCCTCATGTTGCGGCTTGTGAAGCGCGGTCTGAATGTTGTGCGGCTCAAGGGCGGCGATCCGTCGATCTTCGGGCGGGTCGGAGAAGAGGTTGCCTTCCTGCGCGGTCATGGCGTGGAGACCGAGGTCGTTCCTGGGGTCACAGCCGCCTGCGCCGCGGCGGCCCAGTTCGGGTTCCCCCTCACCCACCGTGGAGAGGCCAGGCGCGTGGTGTTCGCCACCGCCCGAACCAAGGATGGTCAACTCATTGATGATTGGAACACCGCCGCCGATCCGGAAGCGACCCTGGCCATCTACATGGGGGCCAGCCAGGCCGATGCCGTATTTGCGGGGTTGATCACAGCCGGCCGGCGCGCCGACACCCCGGTGATGGTGGTGGAGAATGCAGGCCGCCCCGAAACCCGATGCATCACCGGCACCCTGACCACCCTGAAGGGCGAAATCGATGGCGGCTTGGCGCGGCCGGTGCTGATCGTGGTTGGCGAGGTGACGAGGCGGGGAGCTTTGAATCCGTGGCAGACGGGTCAATTCATGCTGCCAGTGCATGCCTTGGCCTAGCCAGCGCCGGAGCAGATCATCGCCGGTGGCCCAGGGGTGCCCTGGCGGTGTGGCTTCGCTAGATTGGCCCCACGTCCTGGACGCTTGCGTAGGGTGCTGAGCCCCACTAGCCTCCGTTCATAATTCTTCCTCAGGGCTAGATTTGATGATGCGTGTCCTCCGCCTTCTTGGCCTCCTGATGCTCATTGCCGGCGCGCTGGCACCGGCCTCGTTCGCTACGGCGCAAGAGGCCGCCGCGACGCAGCAAAGCGGTCAGAGAACCATGACCGCTTCGGTGCGGGTCCTGCCGCCCTTTGTCGAACAGAAGAACGGGCAGTTCAGCGGCTACAGCATCGACCTATGGAACGCGATCGCGGCGCGTCAGAACTGGAGGACGGAGTTCAAGGTCGCGCCAAATGTGAAGGGCCAACTTGAGGATGTCGCCACGGAGGTCGCCGATGTGGGAGTGGGAGCTATCTCCATCACCGCAGATCGGGCGAGCCGATTCGAGTTTTCCCAACCCATTATGAATTCTGGCCTGCAAATCCTGGTGCGTGGTGAACGCTCAGCGCCAGAATCCACGGCTCTCAGGAGCATTTTGAGGCTGCTGTTTTCCCCGGCGATGTTGATTTGGGTGGGGATCGCGCTGGTGCTCGCCGTGGTGCCCGCGCATGTGGTTTGGTTTTTCGAGCGCAATCACGACAACGGAATCATCAAACACAGGTCGTACTATCCTGGCATTTTGGAGGCCTTCTATTGGGGCCTATCTTCGATCACTGGCTCGGCCGAATCCATGCCACGTCAGTTGGTCGCTCGGCTGTTTGCGCTCCTTTGGACCTTCGCAAGTATCGTCTTTGTCGCCTTCTACACCGCCCAATTGACAGCCTCATTGACCGTCGAAAAGTTCAAGTCCGAGATCTCAGGGCCGCAGGATTTGCCGGGAAAGAAGGTCGGAACGGTCCAGTCGAGCACCTCTGCAGCCTATCTGGAGAACACCGGAGCCAAGGTCTCAGCCTATCCCACGATCGACGCCGCCTACGATGCCCTGATGGCCAAGAAGGTGGACGCCTTGGTGTATGACGCCCCGGTGCTGCAATACATGGCCAACCGCAAGGGTGCCGGAGACGTCATCGCGATTGGGCCGATCTTCCATACCGAGGACTACGGGTTTGCCTTCCACGAGGACTCCGAACTCCGCAAGAAGGTCAATGCCACGCTGTTGTTGCTCCGCGAAGACGGCAGCTACGACCGGCTCAACGAACAGTACTTCGGCAAGAAGTAGGCTCACTCTCCCCAGCCCGGCTTGGGCCCGGAATGAGGTCAGAAGCTGACAGCGAGCAGGCTTCCCAGGCGGGGGTGGCCTGATTCGGTGTTGCCGAGGTCGCGCAGCGGAACCGCGAGGTCGAGCGAAAGGGTCACGCGTTGGTTCAGCGTGTAGTTCACCCCGACGCCAACGGCAGCCACCGCCTTGTTGTCCCCCGTGGCGTTGGCCTTTCCATAGCCGAGGTCCACGAAGAGGCGCGGCGCAAGCGAGCCGCCGCGACCACCAAGACTTGAGGGGCCCGGTGACAGGTCAGTTCTCATGATCACGCCTGAATCAAATGCGCCGTCGTCGAGGGTGTAGCCCCGCACGGCCGACGACCCACCCAACCCGATCTGTTCGGTGGTGGGCAGGGCCTTGCCCGCGTACTGAGCCGAGAGGTTGCTGAAGACCTGCATGCCATCGACGCCCAGAGCCGAGAAAGGCGCCGAGAGATAGGTCAGGTCGGCTGCGACATAACGATAGTCGGCGCTGTCAAACCGCCTCGTGGAGTATGCCGCGAAGGCCCGGTCGGTATTGTAGTCATTGATGTCGCCAGGGCTCATGTGGAAGGTTGTCGAAACCTGCGCCGTTCCGATACGGCCATTGCCCCGCCATCCGTAGCCAGCAAGCAGTTGGTAGACGTCGAACCGGGCCTTGTTGATGGTGACGCCACCAAATTTGATCCTGCTGAGGCTCTGCCGGGCCTCCAGGCCCAGCGCCACCTCGCCTGGTATGGCCAGGCCCAGGCTCGACATGGAGGCACGATAGGTGGCCGTTGCCTCCCTGGTGGACGAGTTGGCGACAAAAGCCGCGAAGGCCTGGTTGGTTTGAATGTCGTTGAGGGTGACTTCGAAAGACTGCCTGGGGCGTGTGGGGACCAGGACGCTAAGGCCGTGGCTCCGGTAGCGAGGATTAAGGGCGGGCTGGAAAAGGCGTCCATTGTCAAACAAGGCATCGTTCGATGCCGTGCCCTGATAGCTGGCGACAGCGTCGCGCAGACCCGGAACTCGGGCCTGAACGCCGACGAAATAACGATCCAGGCCCGTCTGGGGGGAGCCGCTGTTGGCATAGCCGGCCGACACCCGCCACGGGCGGGTGGATTTGGCTTGCAGGGCGACGTCGGCGCTCCCCGGGTCGGGCGAAGGCGAGAAGGTCACGCTCACTTGGCGGAAGGCGTCGCGATTTAGCCATTCGAGATCTTCAGCCAGGGCCTTGGTATCGACGGTGCCGCCAGGCGACAGGCGCACGCGGCCGGTGATGTCGCGGCTCTTGTCGGGG
>JANPAO010000270.1:0-4204 GCA_031429955.1 Phenylobacterium sp.
GTGGTGGGATGGGTCCAGGCCAGGCCGGCAATATGCAGGCCCAGTTCCAAGCCCGTCTTCCGCGCCACCCGCGCCATGCCCCATGCTCCCCATTCTGGAAACCCCAGTCTATGGAGCCCAGTTGGTTAAGAGGCGTTTACCTCAGAGCCGATCAGGCGGCCTTCTGTACGCGCGCCGAACGCCGCCCTTGCCTGTGAGCCTGCAATGGCGATTCCCCTTCGCGTCGATCCGGATTAGGACTTATCCCCATGTGGACCATGCCGCGCAGCGTCTTGAAGGTTGTCGCCGTCATCATCGCCCTGTGCGCGGTGACCGGCTTTGTCCTGGGTGTGCGCGGCGCGCCGGAAAAGGCACGCTTGCCGGGCGAGGGTCCTCCGGGGGCTGTCAGCGCCGCCCAGATCCAGGCCACCGATGCCAAGCCCCTGGGGATGGAGCCCCTGGCACCCCCGCCCCCGCCGGTGGGGGTCGAGATCAAGAAAGCGCCGGACCCCAAGCCCGCGGTGGACCCGCTGGATCTCGCCGCCGACCAAGCCCCGGCCCCCATCAAGCCCCCAGCCCCCAGGCCGCCAGTGACCCCGACGGGGTCAGAGGATCGGGTGGGCGACTTGCTGGACGGCATCACCCCGCCCCCCGCCGACCCGCCGCACTAGGCAACAGTGCCAAAGCCCTCCCCCTCGATGGGGGAGGGTTGGGTGGGGGTGAGTGCAGGGCGCTGGGGGGAGATCGCAAAAGGGCGCTGAGCCGACCTTAACCTTCCCGCATCTCAGCGAATTCACCCCCAACCCTGCCCTTCCCCCATCGAGGGGGAAGGGTGATTGCGCAATCCCATCAGATCGACGCCCCAAAGGGGCTTCAACCGACCTTGAAGGCCTTGGGCTTGACGCCGTGGGCGGCGAAGTGGGCCAGCATCCGGATCCAGGCGTCGGCGGCCGCCTTGGGGTCATAGGAGGTGCGATAGTCGGCATGGAAGCCATGCTGACTGTCGGGATAGAGAACCATCTCGCTGCCCTTCTTCTTGGCGGCCACCAGGGCTGCGCGCATGGTCTCGACATCAGCCACCGGAATCCCGGCGTCCTTGCCGGCATAGAGGCCGATGACCGGGGCCTTGAGCTGGGACACCAGTTGCAGCGGCCACTGGCGGCCAGGATCCCCGAGGAAGTCGCCGGCCTTGGGCGCTGAGAGCCGGCCATACCAGGCCGCGCCGGCCTTGAAGGCCTTCATCCGCTGGCAGGCCAGCCAGACCACCGCCCCGCCCCAGCAGAAGCCGGTGATCGCCATGCGGCTGGAGTCGGCATACTTCTGGGACTTCAGGAAGGCCAGGGTGGCGGCCAGATCGCCCATCACCTGAGCATCACTGGCGGCGGCGACAATCCGGCGGATCTCACCAAAGTCCTTGATCTGTGAGGGGTCTCCGGCCCGCACGAAGAAGTCCGGCGCGATGGCCACATAGCCCAACTGCGCCAAGCGGCGGCAGGTGTCGCGGATGTACTCATGCACCCCGAACACCTCACAGACCACCACCACCACCGGGAACCGTCCCTTGGCGGCGGGCCGGGCCACAAAGGCTGGAATGGCCCGATCGGCCGTGGCCACAGCGACGCTCTCGGTGATCAGGCCCTCGGCAGAGGTTGAAATGGGCTGGGCATCGGCGGCCAGGGCATAGACGGCATAGCCGCCAAACACCGCCCCAGCCAGGGCCCGGCGTGACAGGTTCAGGTCCCCGGGCGCAGGGCCCTCCGGACGGGTCAGGGTGATCATCGACAGCGCGCCTCCCAAGTCGCGATAGGCCTCCAATTTGCGGCCCAAGCGGCTGGGAGTCAAAGCGTCAGCCCGCGCGCCGCAGGGTCAGGTTGATCCGACCCCCGCCGGGGATCAGGCGTGATGAGCCGGCCAATATCCGATCGACCCCGTGGTGGGCCATCCTGGCCTGGCCGGTCAGCAGGCAGATGTCGCCGGAGGCCAGCCGCAGGGACGCGGTCGGGTCGCGGCGCTGGGGGCCACCGAGGCGAAAGACGGCGGTGTCGCCCAGGGAGACCGACAGGACGGGGAAGCTGAAATCGGCCTCATCGCGATCCTGGTGCAGGCCCATGCGCGCCTCTCCCCGGTACAGATTGACCAGGCAGGCGTCGGGCGGTGTCACCGGGTCGGCCAACTTCGCCCAGATCTCCAGCAGGGCCTCGGGGATGGCGGGCCAGGGGGCCCCAGTCAGGGGGTGGGTCGCCTGGTAGCGGTAGCCCGCCGCATCGGTGACCCAGCCCAGGGGGCCGAGATTGGTGGTCTCCACGCTCATGGCTTTGCCGCCGGGCGTGACGGGCCGGTAGAAGGGGGCCCGGTGGGCAAGCTCCAGCACCTGGGCGGTCAGGTCGGCCTGGCCCTCTGGAGGCAGAAAGCCGGGGTGGAGCACGAAACCCTGGATCGTCGTCACGCTCATGGGGCATCCTATAGGCCAGATGGATGCTTTCGTCCCCATGCGGCCTGGCGGCCTTCGGCCCTTGACCCCTGCGGAGGTGGCGCTGTCGCGGGAGATGTTCGGCACCGACCTGGATACCGGTCGGGTGAGGATCCTGGCCCTTCCCCTCTGGCGCCGGGCCTTTGTCCCCTGCGCCCACCTGATTGTCTGGCCCCGGGCCAGCGCCTGGCAGGATTTCAGCGCCGCGCCGCTGGATCTACAGGCGGTCTTTGTTCACGAACTGACCCACATCTGGCAGGCCCAGACTGGCATCAATCTGCTGTGGGGCAAGCTTATGGCCGGCGATGGCCCTGGTGCCTATGCCTATGACCTTGGCCGGGACGACAGGCTTTCGGCCCTGAATATCGAGCAACAGGCCATGGTGATGCAGCACGCCTTCCTGGCGGCACGCGGTGCCCCAACACCCCTGGCCGCCGCTGACTATACAAGGGTTTTGGCCGCCTGGAGAGCGACCGACGCCGCAAGACCCCGCACAGTTTAGGGCCATTCGCCCTTGCACGGATCGCCCGCCATACCATATCGCAACTCGACGGCGGTTGGCACACAGGCTAACCGCCCCTCACCCTGATCGAACCGGGGACGGTGACACAAGAAGTCGGGCGCTTGGAAACGAGGCCCCTTACGCACCGTCCGCCATTGTGGAGAGAGCAAGAGACTCAATCATGAGCAAGATTATCGGCATCGACCTCGGCACGACGAATTCGTGTGTTGCGATCATGGACGGCAAGTCGCCCAAAGTGATCGAGAATGCTGAAGGCGCGCGCACCACGCCCTCAGTGGTGGCCTTCCTGGAAGACGGGGAGCGCCTCGTCGGCCAGCCCGCCAAACGCCAGGCAGTGACCAACCCCACCAACACCGTCTTTGCGGTCAAGCGTCTGATCGGTCGTCACAACGACGATCCGCTGGTGGAAAAAGACAAGAAGATGGTCCCCTATGAGATCGTCAAGGGTCCCAATGGCGACGCCTGGATCCGGGCCCAGGACAAGGACTATTCCCCCCAGCAGATCTCCGCCTTCATCCTGGGCAAGATCAAGGAGGACGCCGAGCGTCACCTGGGCGAGAAGGTCGAAAAGGCGGTCATCACCGTTCCGGCCTACTTCAATGACGCCCAGCGTCAGGCCACCAAGGACGCCGGCCGCATCGCGGGCCTGGAAGTCCTGCGGATCATCAATGAGCCGACGGCGGCGGCCCTGGCCTATGGCCTGGACAAGAACGACGGCAAGAAGATCGTGGTCTATGACCTCGGCGGCGGCACCTTCGACGTCTCGATCCTGGAGATCGGCGACGGCGTCTTTGAGGTGAAGGCCACCAATGGCGACACCTTCCTGGGCGGCGAAGACTTCGACCTGCGGATCGTCGACTACCTGGCCGATGAGTTCAAGAAGGAGACCTCGGTCGACCTTCGCAAGGACAAGCTGGCCCTCCAGCGCCTCAAGGAAGAGGGCGAGAAGGCCAAGAAGGAACTCTCCACCACCACCCAGTACGAGGTGAACCTCCCCTTCATCTCGATGAATGCCACAGGTCCCCTGCACCTGAACATCAAGCTGTCGCGGGCCAAGCTGGAAGCCCTGGTGGAGGACCTGATCGCCAAGACAGTGGGTCCCTGCGAGATGGCGCTGAAGGATGCGGGCCTGAAGAAGTCCGACATCGATGAAGGGATCCTGGTGGGCGGCATGACCCGCATGCCCAAGGTCGTCGAGACGGTGAAGGCCTTCTTCGGCCGCGAACCACACC
>JANPAO010000271.1:0-7981 GCA_031429955.1 Phenylobacterium sp.
GGGGGTTCTTTTCGCGCTTTGGTAAATGTGGGAACGGTTTTCCCTAAAAAACGCGCTAAAAAAAAAAACCCTTGGCGGGGTTTACGACCTTATCCTATCTGGTCTTACCCCGCTCCATGAACGACGATAACCCCCTGTGGCGCGGCGCCAAGTCCTTCTGTGGGCCCTAACCTCGGCAGTGCCGTCCCGTGGCCGCTTCGCGCTCCACCACCGGGCGCAGGATGCGCGTCCAGATGGCATAGGCGGCGGACGTCATGTGCAGGCCGTCGGCGACATAGATGTCCTGAGGCTGGCCCTCCGCCAGCAACCTCAACTGACCTTCGCCACCTGGGCACCCAGGGCGGCCACAAGGTCCTGGACTGCCAGTTCCACCTGCAGGCCCCGCTGGCCGCCGTTCACAAAAACCCGCGTCTGATCCTGCACCGCTGCGTCGATCACGGTGGGGACCACGCGCTTCTGGCCAAAGGGGCTCACCCCGCCCACCCGATAGCCCGTCAGGCGCTCGGCATCGGCGGGCCTCATCATCTGGGCGCTCTTGGCCTTCATCGCAGAGGCCAGAGCCTTCATGGCAATCTCGCGGTCGGAGGCCAGCACCACACAGACCGGGCGACCGTCCACCAGGGTCATCAGAGTCTTCAGCACCCGGGCGGGATCTGCTCCCAGGGCCTGGGCCGCCTGCAGACCAATGCTGGCGGCCTCGGGATCGTAGGCATAGCTGTGCAGCTCAAAGGCGATGCCGGCCTTGCGCAGCGCCAGGGTCGCGGGGGTGGTTTTGGCCATGGCTTCCAAGCTAGCTGGACGAGGCGGGCTTGAGAATGCGAGACGAAGATCATGCGCTTCACCCTCTTGGCCCTACTGCTCCTGGCGAGCCCTGCGTCGGCTAGGGACGCACCTGTCTTGGCGACGGCTTCGGCCCTTCAGCAGGTGGCCGCCTTCGATGCCGAACTGCACCGACGCGACAGTGCGACGGCCACCCTGCAGATCTGGTGCGATGCCCATGGCCCTGGCCCCGGAACCAAGATCGTCGCGCGCCGGGTTCGAGGGGCAGACAAGCCTGCGGGCCCCTCCGAACGTAGGGCCCTGAAGGTCTTTGCCTGGCAGCCGGTGGCCTATCGTCGTGTCGACCTGATCTGTGGCGACAAGGTGCTGTCTCGGGCTGACAACTGGTATGTGCCCGCCCGCCTGAAGCCGGCCATGAACCAGGCCCTGGAACAGACCCAAACCCCCTTCGGGGTGGTGGTTCGACCTCTGGACTTCCGGCGTCGAACCCTCGCTGTGGAGACCCTGCTCGAACCCACCTGGACCGGCACCATGCCCCAGGAGCTGCTGCGCCATCGCGCGGTGCTGGTCACCCCCAAGGGTCGCCCCTTCAGCCTGGTGGTGGAAACCTATACCGACCAGATTCTCGTCACGGTGCCCTAAGCGACCAAGCCGGGAAACTTGCTCAGGTTGGGCTTGGGGATCGGGGAGGTGAAGGCCCCAGAGGCCTTGCACTTTTCTCGGGCAAACTCCGACCAGGCTGCCACGAAGCCAGCGGGCTCGCGGTCCGCGGGGGTCGGGCTGACCCGGACAAGGCTGAGGGGCCGCGTCGCTGCGATGGCGGCGATCTGTTCCCACAGGTCGCGACAGGCCACCGGCTCGCCCTGGGCATCGATCCACCCCTTGGCCGCCCAACCGGCCAACTGGCCGGCGCCAGCGGTCACCCACAGACTGTCGGAATGGACCATCAGCGGCGTGGCGGGCGGTATCTCGCCAAGATCGGCCAGGGCGCGGGCTACGGCCGTCAGCTCCATGCGGGGCGTGGTGGCCTGGCGCTCGCCACCGGCTGCGCCCCTGGCTTCACCGTTCCAGACCCGCACAAAGGCCCAGCCGCCAAAGCCTCGACTGTCGGTACAAAGGCCATCGGTCCAGATGCGCAGGGGGCTGGTCATGCCGCCTCTTGTGGCAGGCGGCCCCAGACCGCAAGGCCAAAGCCTTGTCAGACCGCCAGAAAGCGACCATCCCAAAGTCCCCGCCGCCGGAGCCCCAGACATGCGCAAGGAAGAGATCGGCGACCGCGCTAGCGAGATTGTCTGGCGTGGCCGTCAATGGATCGTCACCAATTTCGGCCTGGAGACCCTGGGTGACCCCTTCCCCTATGAGATCGCCGCCACGCGCCTGAGCGAGGGCTGGCAAGGGGCCGATGAGAGCCTGCTGGCCTGGCCCATGGAACTGGCGGCCAAGACCTGGGTCGACTATCGCGACTTCGTCACCGCCTTCCTGGTGGCCTTGGGGGTGCATCAGGAGTCCTATGCCCCCGTGGACATCAGTACCATCCGTGCCTCCCTGCGGGAGGGCGCAGCCATGTGGGACGCCACCAAGGCCGAGATGCTGGGCGGTTTCGACGACTAGAGACCTTGGATCGATTCACGAAATGGTCTCAAACATCTCACTTGGCGTCGCCCCCCGGACGCCCGCATAGAAGGTTTACAGTTGCAGGTCAGCCAAGCTGATATCCGTTGATCGTGCGACTCGCGGGGGGCGCTTTGAAGACAATTGCTGTGCTGTCCCACAAGGGCGGATCGGGCAAGACCACGGTGGCGATCAACCTGGCCATGGCCTGGCGCGCCGTGGGTGCGCGGGTGATCCTGGCCGACTGCGATCCCATTCGGTCGGCCGCCGACAGCCTGCGCCATCGGGCCGACTATGACAGTCTGGTGGTGGAGACCGCAGCTTCCAAGCTGGCGGCCCTGGCCTATGCCAGCGAGCGTCGCGGCTGCGATGTCCTGATCATCGACACCCCGGGCGGGGCCGAGGCCGGCATGATCGAAGCCATGCGGATCGCCGACCTCAGCATCGCGGTCTCCCGTCCCACCTACCTGGATGTCGCCGCCACCCTGCGAACAGTGGACTCCCTTCGCCGCCTGGGCCGGGCTGGGACGGTGCTGTTCAACCAATGCCCGCCGCGCCGCAACGGCGCTGATTCTGCGGTGGTCAGCGGCACCATGGACATCCTGCGGGCCGGAGGTCTGGCGGTCTGCCCGGTGGGTCTCCAGACCCGCGCGGTCTATCAGCGCGCCATCGCCCAGGGCCTTGGGGTCAGCGAGTACGAACCCTATGGCAAGGCCCAGGCCGAGATCAGCCAGCTTCTGGCCTATGTCCAGGCCAAGACAACGACACCCAAGGACTAGGACCCACCCGGTGTGCTAGGCTTGGGCCATCATGGCTGATTTCCCCGACCAACCCCCTGCCGAAACCCCCATCCAGCGCGCCCTGCGCCTGAAGACGGCCGCCCTGGACGCCAAGGCCAAACCCCCTCGGGGTGGGCGGTTCCAGCGCGAACGCGCCGCCGCCGCCCAATCGTCGGCCAAGTCCAAGCCTTGGATGTCGCGGTAGGGGAGCGGACACCTGGGGGTGTTGAGCTACCGCCCCACCACCTCGGCCAAGGCTGCCACCACCCGACCCACATCGGCGTCCTCCATGCCCGGATAAAGGGGCAGGGACAGGCAGGTCTCATACCAGGACTGGGCACCGGGCAGGTCCAGGGGGCCGTAGCGGTTGCGGTAATAGGTCTGGGTGTGGACCGGGATATAGTGGACCTGGGTGCCGATCCCTCGGGCCAGGAGTTGGTCCACCACCTGACGGCGGGTTTTGCCCAGGCCCGGAAAGTCGATCCGCACCACCATCAGATGCAGAACCGGGTCGCTCCAGGCGGGTCGGGTGGCCGCGACCACCAGGGGCGCCAAGGGTGTCAGGGCCGCTTGATAGCGGGCCGCCAGGGCGCGCCTGCGGGCCGCGAACCGGTCCAGCTTGGCCAGTTGTGAGAGGCCCAGCGCACAGAGGATATCGGGCAGCCGGTAGTTGAACCCCGGCTCGTCCATCTCATAGATCCAGGGATCAGCCCCTGCGGGCCGCGTCATCCCATGGCTACGCAGGGTCCGCAGCCGGTCGGCCAGAGCCGGATCATTGGTGGTGATCATGCCGCCCTCGCCGGTGGCGATGGTCTTGACCGGGTGGAAGGAAAAGGTGGCCATGGCCGAGTGGCGACCATCTCCTACCCGCTCCACCTGGTTGCCGAACCGAGCGGTGGAGCCCAGGGCATGGGGGGCGTCCTCCACCAGCACGGCACCGGCCTGCTGGGCCAGCGCTTCCAGGGCCGGAAGCTCTGCTGTGTCGCCCCGCAGATGCACAGGCAGCACCGCCCGCAGCCTGCGGTCGCCCACCCGTGCGATGGCCTGCGCCAGGGTGTCAGGGGTCATCAGGCCGGTGGTGGGATCGACATCGGCAAACACCACCTCGGCCCCGACATAGCGGGCGCAGTTGGCGGTGGCCAGAAAGGTGATGGAGGGCACGATACAGACCTCGCCGGCCTGGACCTCCAGGGCCATCATCGCCAGGTGCAGGGCCGCAGTGCCGTTGGCGCAGGCCACGGCGTGGGCCGCCCCCACCTTCAGGGCAAAGGCTGTCTCAAAGGCCTCCACCAGCGGGCCGGTGGTGAGGAAGTCGGCGCGCAGGGCCTGGCTGACGGCCGCGATGTCGTCGTCCTCAATGGTCTGGCGGCCATAGGGGAGCAGGGGGGGGACCATTAGTCGGTGAGCCTGCGCCGAAGGGGCGGGGCCACAGGGGCCGGATCGTTGATCAGATCCATCAACCCGGTGCCGCTGAGCCACTCGTCATTGGTATCGCTGGCATAGGAAAACCCGTCGGCGGCCAGCGGGTGGGTCTTGGCATAGCTGTCACGGGTGTATTCCACGAAGGCGGGCTCGATGGCGTAGCGATCCCCCAGATCCACTGTGGTGCGGGCGTCGTCCACCGAGATCATCATCTCGTGCAGCTTCTCGCCGGGCCGGATACCCACCACCTTGATGGGGATACCCGGTGCCATGGCCTCGGCGAGGTCGGTCATCTTCATCGAGGGGATCTTGGGCACGAAGATCTCTCCACCGCGCATCACCGACAGGGACGACAGCACGAAGTCCACCCCCTGGTTCAGGGTGATCCAGAACCTGGTCATGCGGGGATCGGTGATGGGCAGTTCGGTGGCGCCACGCGCCAGCAGGCGTTGAAACACGGGGGCCACCGACCCGCGAGAGCCCACCACATTGCCGTAGCGAACCACCGAGAACCGGGCGCCGATGTCGCCGGACAGATTGTTGGCCGCCACGAAGGTCTTGTCGGAGGCCAGCTTGGTGGCGCCATAGAGGTTGGCCGGGTTGCAGGCCTTGTCGGTGGACAGGGCGATCACCTGGGAGACCCGGTTGGTCAGGCTGGCCCAGACCACGTTCTCGGCGCCCATGATATTGGTGTGGATGCACTCCGACGGATTGTACTCCGCCGCGGGCACCTGCTTGAGGGCCGCGGCATGGATGACGATATCCACGCCGCGCAGGGCCAGGGTCAGGCGCTCACGGTCGCGCACGTCCCCCAGGAAGAACCGCATGCAGGTCAGTTGCTCGGCCTCGAACTTTTCGGCCAGGTCGGTCTGCATCTCGCTCTGCTTCAGCTCATCGCGGGAATAGACGATCAGCTTGCGGGGCCTGGCCCGCAGCAGGACGGTCTCGATGAACCGGCGGCCAAAGGATCCCGTCCCGCCGGTGACCAGGATCACCTTGCCGTCAAGGTCGAGAGAGGTTGGCGCAAAGCGGCCCAAGGGCGGGCTCCCGTGATGAACATGCGAATCTGTAGGTCACTGTCGCGCCGCGCCCGTAAAGAGACCGCTAACCATAATGGCGCACATGATCACCGATGGATCGCCGCCGCCTCTTCCAGCTTGTCCTCCTGACCGCCGCTGCGCCGGCGGTGGCCCGCGCGTCTGGCGGGGGTGAGAAGGGCGAGAAGAAAAAGGGTGGGGGGCTCTCCTATCTGCAACTCCCAACCCTAACGGCCACCATTCAACGCCCCAATGGACGGCGCGGCGTCCTGACCGTGGAAACCGGGATCGACATCCCCGATCCGCCACTCCGGGCCAAGGCAGACCTCTTGGCCCCGCGCCTGCGGGCGGCCTTCGTTCAGTCGCTACAGATCTATGCCTCGGGCCTGGCCCCGGCCAGCGTGCCCAATGCCGACTTCATCGCCCGCCAATTGCAGCAACAGACCGACCTGGTCCTCGGCCGGCCCGGCGGGCGCCTGCTGTTGGGGACCATTCTCGTCAACTGATGGACCTGACAGGCGAACATCAGACGAGCGGTTGAAGCCTCAGTTCTTCAGTCCCGCGTGCCGTGCCGCTTCGTCCATAAAGCTAGCAAGGGTCACATCCAACTCGGTGACCCCATCGGCGTCGTGGGTGGCCAGGGTGACCTCAACCCGGTTGTAGACATTGAACCACTCCGGATGGTGGTCCAGCTTCTCGGCCATCAGGGACACCCGGGCCATGAACCCAAAGGCTGTGTTGAAGTCGGGGAACAGGAAGGTCCGGGTGATGGCGTCCCGCTCGCCGCCGAGCGCGCTCCAGCCCGGCAGTTGGGACAGCGCCGCAGCCGCGCCGATCTTCCCTGGCCGGCTCATGCTGTCACCGCGTCAAAGGTCAGTCCCGTCGCCAGCGAAAGCTCTGCCAGGGTCTGGTCAACATCCACCACCTTGATGGCCTTCATGCCCAGGGCGGCGGCCGGTTTGCAATTGATCCCCAGGTCATCGAGGTAGATGCAGGCCTTTGGTGCCACCTGCAGAGCTTCGCACATCATCAGATAGATGGCCGGATCGGGCTTTCGGACCCCAGCCTTGGAGCTCTCGATGATGTGATCAAACAAGGGCATGATCTGGCCCATGGCCCCGGCCGGCCGCTGCGCACCATCGGCACCGGGCGAATGCATGGTCACCATGTTGTTGGTGATGCAGCCCACCTTGAACCTAGCCTTGCAGGCCTGTAGCGCCGCCACCATCCGTGGCCGGACACTGCCCGACAGCAGGGGCAGGACGTGGCTGCCGGGCACCGGGTGTCCAAGCGCTGTCGACTCGGCCAGGAACAGGGCGTCGAACCCTTCGGCGTCGATCTCATTGCGCTCAAACAGGGCCCAGGCATTGGTGTCGGGATTGGTGGAATTGACCCGACGGATCAGGTCCCTGGGCACGCCGGCCTGGATCTCATAGCGGGCGAAGGCCTCAAAGGGAGAGGTGGTGAACACCCCGCCAAAATCCCAAATCACCGCCTCGACCGCCATGCCATGCTTCCTGTTGAATTTGGCGGCGACGCTAGAGCATGTTCCGATAAGTGGGAACCGGTTATCGGATCGAAACATGCTCTAACTTTTTGAATTAGAGCCCTTTCCCTTTAGACGGTTCCGTCTAAAGGGAAAGGGCTCTAGAGAGCGCAGGCGAGACGTGCAAGTTAGGGCCCATGTTTCTTGATCGTTTGCCCCGCCCGCTTCGCCTGACCCTCTATGCGGCGGCCTCGGTCGTCCTGCTCTGGCTCTGCCTGGCTCCGACCCGTAGCCTGCCGTCGGCCAATGTGGGCGACAAGATCGAGCACACCATCGCCTGGCTGGTCCTCACCAGCCTGGGTCTTGGCCTTTCCCACCAGCGGCCCCGGGCCATAGCGGCCTATGCCCTTGGCCTTGGAGCCCTGATCGAGGTTCTTCAGGCGACCCTGGGGTTTGGTCGCCAGGGCGACTGGCGCGACCTGCTGGCCGACGCCATTGGCGTGGCCCTCGCCCTGGCCGGTTACGCCCTGATCCGCAGGTTCCGCCGCCCATGAGCCACCGCCCGTGGGAACAGTCTGTGGACTTCGCCATCGGGCTTGCGCCGATCGATGAGGCCCATTGGCTGGAGGGCGGGGAACAAGACCCGGCGGTCCGCAAGGACCCTCTCTATGCCACCCACCGCGACCTGGTCTGGGGTGAACTTGCCGGTTCTCAGGCCGGTCAGGCCGAGGTGGCGGCCCTGTTGGGGGCCGCGCCCACCCAGGACTATCCGCTTCTCTATGCGGCGGCCCGCACCATCTCCGATGACCTGGTGCTGGTGCAGAAGACCGATGACGCCTGGCGGGTGGGGGCCCTCAGCCTGTCGG
>JANPAO010000272.1:0-1904 GCA_031429955.1 Phenylobacterium sp.
CTCGTGGCTGTACTGCTCCCAGAACATCCACTCCCACATGCGGGCCCGATCATAGGCCCTAGCCGGGATCAGGTCGGAGCCCTCCGCCAGGTGCAGGATGATGGCATTGGACTGGGCCAGGGAGCGACCATCGTCCAGCACGACCGCGGGCACCTGGCCGGCTGGGTTCAGGGCCAGGAACGCCGGCGTCCGGGTTTCGCCAGCCAAGACACCGGTTTCGATCCAGTCATAGGTCAAGCTCAGATAGTCGGCGGTCCACTTCACCTTCAGACAGTTGCCGGAAATCGAGTCGCCATAGATACGCATAGGAACCACCGTGTTTGCTTTGGGTGGCTTGATAGCCGATGCCGAAGGCTTGGCAATCGATGCTATCTGGGGATGGCTGTGAGCTTGGCTGATACCAGGCTTGCCCTGGGGCGAGAGTCCCGCTACTGACACCCCCGCTGACAGATTAACGACGAAGGAGGACGCCGTCATGGGACGCCGCCTCGCCGCCCTGGCCGCCCTTCCCCTTCTCATCCTTGGAGGTGGAGCGCATGCCGCTCCCTCCGATCCCATTGGGGATCTGCTGATGACGGCCCTGACCGGATCGTTGCCGGGCAGTGCTGACTTTCGCCTGAAGGCCACCCTCTATCATGCCGGGGCCCATGGGGTCGGCGGTCTGGACTCCCTGGGCTGCAAGGTGGTGGCCATGCGTACCGCCGCCATCGACCGCAACCTGATCCCCCGCCGCACCCGGCTGTTCATCAAGGAAACGGTCGGCCTGCCGATGCCCGACGGCACCCCGCACGACGGCTATTGGTACGCCTCCGACGTCGGCGGCGCGATCAAGGGCCAGAAGATCGACCTGTTCACCGGATCGGGCGCCGGCTCCATGAAGCCCCTCAAGCCGTTGAACCTGACCCAGCTTACGGTCACCAAGGCCGGCGAGTTCAAGGGCTGCCCGCCGCTCTAGGGCGAACGCGCCGACGGGACCAATTCCCCTGCCGTCCCTACCTGCCGCCAAACGGCGTCGGCACGATCTCTCGTGCCCGGAGGCTATGAATGACCCAAGAACGGCCCAACTTCTTCGTCCTGACCGGGGGACCCGGCGGCGGCAAGACCACCCTCATCAACCACCTGCGTGGCCAGGGCAATTTCTGCGTCGCCGAGACGGCGCGGACTTTGATCCGGGAGCAGGTGGCCAGCGGCGGGGACGCCCTGCCCTGGGTCGACCCGCAGGCCTATTGGCGAGAAACCTCGCGCCGGGACGTGGCCATCTATGACAGCCTGGCGGCCGAGACCCGCACGGTGTTCTTTGATCGCGGCGTGGTGGACAATCTGGGCTGGTCGCGGGTGGCCGCCTTTGTCCCCGACCCCGATCTGGTGGCCCAACTTCAGGCCAGGCGCTGCAATGTCCACGTCCTCACCTTCCCGCCCTGGCGGGAGATCTATGTCCAGGACGCCGAGCGCAAACAGGACTTCGCCGAGGCCGTGCGGACCTACGACCTCATTCTGCAGACCCTCTGGGAACTCAGCTACCAGGTGGTGGAGGTGCCCAAGGCCTCCGTCGCGGCACGGGCGGCGTTCGTGCGCGACGTCGTGGCTCAGGTCTCGACGAAGGCGCGTTCCAGCACATAGTCGCCGGGACTCGCCAACGAGCCCTCGACATACCCCTGGGCCTCCAGCAGCGCCTTGAGATCGGCCAGGACCGAAGGCCCGCCACACAGCATCAGACGGTCAACGGCGGGGTCCAGAGGCGGCAGACCCAGGTCCTCAAAGATCTTGCCCGAAGCGATCAGGTCGGTGATCCGCCCCTGATGTTTGAAGGGCTCCCGCGTCACTGTGGGATAGTAGTGCAGCTTTGGCGCGACGATTTCGCCGAGGATCTCGTCATTGGGCAGTTCGGTCTCGAACAGGTCGCG
>JANPAO010000273.1:0-1643 GCA_031429955.1 Phenylobacterium sp.
GGCGAGACGGTGGTCGATCTCTGGGGCGGCTACGCCGACCCTGCCAGAACAGCCCCCTGGCAGAAGGATACGATCGTCAACGTCTACTCCACCACCAAGACCATGACGGCGCTCACCGCCCTGCTGCTGGCCGACCGGGGCGAGCTGGATTTCGATGCCCCCGTCGCCCGCTATTGGCCAGAGTTTGCTGCCAGCGGAAAATCTGAGGTCAAGGTCAGCCACCTGATGAGCCACTCCGCCGGCCTCTCGGGCTGGAAGGAGCCCATCACGGTTGAGGACCTCTATGACTGGGACAAGGCCTGCGCCCTGTTGGCCGCCCAGGCCCCCTATTGGGAGCCGGGCACAGCGCCGGGCTATCACGCCCTGACCCAGGGCTATCTGGTGGGAGAGGTGGTGCGCCGCATCACCGGGAAGTCCCTGGGCACGGTATTCCGACAGGAGATCGCCGAGCCGCTTGGTGCCGACTTCCACATCGGCTTGCCGGCGTCGGAGGACGCCCGCGTGGCCGATCTGGTCCCGCCGCCGGCCGGTGGCGGCATCTCTGATGGCGAGCAGACCGAGCTGGTGGCCAACATGTCCCGCAACCCGGGCATTGACCCCCTGGCCACCCGCACCCGGGCCTGGCGCGCCGCAGAAATCCCCGCCGCTGGCGGCCAGGGCAATGCCCGCTCAGTGGCTGAGATCCATGTCCTGCTGGCCAATGGCGGCGTGGCCAAGGGTAAGCGCATCCTGTCAGAGGCCGGCTGCCGCAGGGCTTTGGAACTTCAGGTGGAGGGCAAGGACCTGATCCTGGGTACGCCGGTGCGGTTCGGCCTGGGTTTTGGCCTGCCGGGCCCCGCGGTGCCCATGCCCAACCCCAACACCATCTTCTGGGGCGGCTATGGTGGATCGCTGGTGGTCATCGACATGGATGCCCGAACCACAGTGGCCTACGCCATGAACAAGATGGCCCCCACCACCACCGGCGACATGCGGGCCTTCGGCCTGATGATGGCGATGATGTAGCTTCGGTTGTCGGCGCGGTTTCAGAACTTGGGAGAGGATATCTCGGAATGATGATGCGAAACATGGCCCTGGCCACCCTGCTGGCCCTTGGCCTGGCTGGACCTGCAGCCGCCGGGACTCAGGACTTCAGCTTGATCAACGCCACCGGCTACACCCTCAGCGAGGTCTATGTCTCACCCGCCCGGGCCAAGGACTGGGAGGAAGACGTGCTGGGTCGCGACGTCCTGGCCGACGGTGAGCGCACCGAGATCACCTTCGCCCGCGACACCGATGCCTGCCTCTGGGACCTCAAGGTGGTCTACGACGATGGCGAGTCGGCCGAATGGGACGCCTTGAACCTGTGCAAGATCTCGGTGGCCAAGATCAGCTATGATCGGAAATCCGGAGACACCTCCGTCGAAGTGGACTGATCGAACGGGTCAGGCAATCCTATGACCGTCGAGATCTGCAAAATCCCGCGCGAAAGCCTCCTGGACCCGCAGGCGGTGGTGAGCGCCGATTTCCAGGACTCCTATCGGACCGCCCTGACTCGCCCGGCCAGTGTGAGCGACCTGTTCCTGGCGGTCTTCGACCATCATCCAATGTGGATGAAGGGTCTGCTCATTGTCCGCAACGCCCTGGCCCGCCTGTTTGGCCTG
>JANPAO010000274.1:0-3067 GCA_031429955.1 Phenylobacterium sp.
AGCATGCCCATATAGTCGGCGCTGACACGGTCCATGCCCTTGCCGGCCAGGGAGACCCCACGGAAAATGTTGCCGCCGCCCACCACCAGGCAGAGCTCGACACCGGAATCCACCACTTCCTTGATGTCCTGGGCCACCGACTCGATGGTCTTGGTGTCGATGCCGAACATGGCGTCGCCCATCAGCACTTCGCCTGACATCTTCAAGAGGATCTTCTTGTAGCGCGGCGGGGCGTCAGACATTGGGCGCTCTCGAGAATCTAGGCGGATACTACATAAACCAAGGGCGCCGTGCGCGTCGAACGCACGGCGCCCTTGGGGCCGATATTTTCCGTCCGGAGTTAGGCTTGGCCGCTCATCGAGGCCACTTCGGCGGCAAAATCATCCACCTTCTTCTCCACGCCTTCGCCCAGAGCAAAGCGCACAAAGCCCTTCACCGTGACGGGCGAGCCGGTTTCCTTGCCGGTTTCGGCCAGCAGCTGCTCGATGGTCTGGTCCGGGTTCATGACGAAGGGCTGCTTGAGCAAGACAACTTCCTCCTGCCACTTGCGGATCCGGCCTTCGATCATCTTTTCCACGACGCCGATGGGCTTGCCCGATTCCAGAGCCTGGTCGGTGAGGAACTTCTTTTCCTTCTCGACGGCCGCCGGATCGAGGTCAGCCTCGGTCAGGGCCAGGGGTGGGGTCGGGGTGCCGGCCACGTGCAGGGCGATCCTGCGGCCCACATCCTTCAGCACTGCCTGATCGCCGGCCCCTTCCAGGGCCACCAGAACGCCCAGACGACCCACGCCATCGCCCTGCGCATTGTGCAGGTAAAGGGCCACGGCCCCTTGCGAGACGCTGAGGCGGGCAGAGCGACGCAGACGCATGTTCTCGCCGATGGTGGCGATCATGTTGGTGATCATATCGCCCACCACCTCGCCCTTGGAGGTCTTGGCTGCGACGATGGCATCGACGCCTTCGATCTCCAGGGCCACCAGGGCGCATTCGCGCGCAGCAGCTTGGAAGGTGTCGTTCTTGGACACGAAGTCGGTCTCGGCGTTCAGCTCGATCAGGACGCCGGTCTTGCCGTCGTCGCTGAGCTTGCCAGCCACCAGACCCTCGGCCGCAGCGCGGTCGGACTTCTTGGCCGCCTTGGACAGACCCTTGGTGCGCAGCCAGTCAATGGAGGCTTCGACGTCGCCGCCGTTTTCCTGCAAGGCCTTCTTGCAGTCCATCATGCCTGCGCCGGATTTCTCGCGCAGTTCCTTGACCAGCGCAGCGGTGATTTCCGCCATGGTGAGCTCCTTCAATTCAAGTGGTGCGGCGGAAGGCACTCGCCTCCCGCCGGTTCGCAATGTTTGGGCCGCAAGGCGGCCCTGTCGTTTCAGGTCGCGGTCGTTGCAGCGGGGGCTTCCGCCGCGGCGACCTCGAGTTCCGGAGCCGCCGGGGCGCTCATCTCGGCCTCGGTGACGATGGGCTCAGGCGTCAGTTCCCGCGCCAGGGTCGGCTCGATAGGGGCAATTGAGGCCCCCAGATCAACACCGGCCGCCGACTGGCCAGCGGCCAGCCCGTCAAGCACCGAGTCGGCCAACAGGTCGCAATAGAGCTGGATGGCGCGGGCGGCGTCATCATTGCCGGGGATCGGGAAGTTAATGCCGTCGGGATCGCAATTGGTGTCGAGGATGGCGATGACCGGGATGCCCAGCTTGCGGGCTTCCAGGATGGCAATGGCCTCCTTGTTGGTGTCGATCACGAACATGATGTCGGGGATGCCACCCATGTCCTTGATCCCACCCAGGGACAGCTCAAGCTTGTCGCGCTCGCGGGTCAGCTTCAGCATTTCCTTCTTCACGCGACCCTGGGCGCCGCCTTCCAGCAGGCCTTCCAGCTCGCGCAGACGGGCGATGGAGCCCGAGACGGTGCGCCAATTGGTGAGCGTGCCGCCGAGCCAGCGGTGGTTCACATAGTACTGGGCGCAACGCTTGGCCGCGGTGGCCACCGGATCAGAGGCCTGACGCTTGGTGCCGACGAACAGCACACGACCGCCAGAGGCGGCGACTTCGCGCACCTTCACCAGGGCCTGGTGCAGCAGGGGGATCGACTGGGAGAGGTCGATGATGTGGATGTTGGAGCGGCTGCCAAAGATGAAGCGATCCATCTTCGGATTCCAGCGGTGGGTCTGGTGACCGAAGTGCGCGCCAGCTTCCAGGAGTTGACGCATAGAGAAGTCGGGAAGTGCCATATGTATGGTCCTCTTTTTCCGGTTAGCCTCCGCAGACAAACCCTCCTGTGGGAGGACCGGAATGGAAACCGACGGGATGTCTCCCCGCCAACCGCCAAACGCCTGCGTGTGGAATGGGCGCGGATGTAGGGCCAAAGGGCTGAAATAGCAAGAGCGGCGAGCGTTCGCGCAGATCGCGGCGGCCGACGCTCGCCCCTGAAGGTCTACAGATCCTCGACGAAGACCACGCCGGGCGAGGTCTTCAGGGCGCCGCGCACCGCACTGTCGAGGGTGAAGCGTCCCGGCAGCTTGAGTTCCACCTCCCGGCCACCCTCGATGGCGGCCACCAGGATCACCTCGCCGCCCCGGGCATGGCTGACGCCCTGGAGCCTCGCCTTCAGGGCCTCGATCTCGGCGCTGCGGGGGATCATGTGGACACGAAGGCCGGCCACGGCGTTCTCGATGGCCCGGTCAATGGGCTCGGCGTCGTCGCCGAAGAACCGCACCTCGCCATCGCGGGCCTTGGCCCGGACCCGCAGGCCCACGCACATGCCAGGCTCCAGCAACTCTCGGGACTTGCGCAGGGACTCCGGCGGAAACAGCACCTCGAACTCGCCGGTGGGGTCGGAGAAGGTGACGAAGGCGAACTTCTCGCCATTGGAGGCCGAGGCCCGTTCCTGCTTGCGACGCACCACGCCGGCCATCCGGAAGGCTTCGGCTCCGGCCATGGCCTTGGGCAGGACATCGGCCAGCAGGTCCACCCGCTTGCGGCGCAGGGCGGCCACCATGTCATCCATGGGGTGACCCGAGAGATAGAAGCCCACCGCGGCCAGTTCCTCGTCCAGTCTCTGGGTCGAGGACCAGG
>JANPAO010000275.1:0-4659 GCA_031429955.1 Phenylobacterium sp.
CCAGTGCCTATAAGGCCATGGCGACCTCTGGATTCGCGGGCTTTCGAGTGTCCCTGCCGAAAGAGGGTGCCAAACTCGCCGCGCGGGCGGCCTTTGGCGTGAGGCTGGCCGCCTATCGGTTCGACAAGTATCGCACCAAGGAAGCCGAGGAAAAGAAGCCCACGGTGATCCGGACCGAGATCGTCACCGGCGAAGCCGAGGGCGCGCTGAGCGCCTTTGTGGAGTTGGCCGCCCTGGCCGATGCCGTCAGTTTCGCCCGCGACTTGGTCTCCGAGCCGCCGAACGTCCTCTATCCCGTCGAGTTCGCCAAGCGCGTCAAGCAGTTGGAGGATCTGGGCCTTGAGGTGGAGATCCTCGGCGAGGCCGAGATGATGAAGCTGGGCATGGGCTCGCTGCTGGGGGTTGGGCAGGGGAGCGTCCGCGAGAGCCAACTGGCGATCATGAGGTGGAACGGGGCCGACGATAAGACCGCCCAGCCCATCGCCTTCATCGGCAAGGGCGTCTGTTTCGACACCGGTGGCATCAGCATCAAGCCCGCCGACAACATGGAGCACATGAAGACCGACATGGGCGGCGCCGCTGCTGTTTCGGGTCTGATGCACGTGCTGGCCGGCCGCAAGGCCAAGGTCAATGCGGTGGGGATCCTGGGGCTGGTGGAGAACATGCCTGACGGCAATGCCCAGCGTCCGGGCGACGTGGTTACCTCCATGTCGGGCCAGACCATCGAGATCATCAATACCGACGCCGAAGGTCGCCTCGTCCTGGCCGACGCCGTCTGGTACTGCCAGCAGCGGTTCAAGCCCAAGTTCATGGTGGATCTGGCAACCCTGACCGGGGCGATCATCATTGCCCTGGGCGATGATGTGGGTGGTTTGTTCAGTAATAGTGATGAGTTGTCGGCAAATCTTCTGGCTGCTGCCGATGGGGAGGGTGAACCCCTGTGGCGCATGCCGCTGCCCGCCCACTATGACAAGAACATCGACTCTATGATCGCTGACATGAAGAACACCGGCGGCCGGCCGGGGGGCTCGATCACGGCGGCCATGTTCATCCAGCGCTTTGTCAATGGCGTGCCCTGGGCCCACCTGGACATCGCCGGCACCGCCTGGAAGAAGCCCTCGAACATCCCCACCATCCCCGACGGTGCCACCGGCTATGGCGTGCGCCTTCTGAACCGGATGGTGGCCGACAAGTACGAAGGATAGGGCGCGGAAACCGTCCTTTATGGCTTCCGACCGCACGCCGATTTGGCGGTCGAGAGCTGTTGATGGCTCAGCGTCGCGCAGCCATGAAGGGGAGGGATGACGTCGATGCGGTTCGCTTTGCTGCATAGTCCCTTGGTGGGGGCTGGCTGTTGGCAGGCGGTGGTAGAGGCCTTTGCGGCGCGGGGGGTCTGGGCGGTGGCGCCGCGACTGCCGAGCCTGGCAGAGGTGGCACCACCCTATTTTCCGACTCTGGCGCAGAGCGTGGCGGACCAGATCGCGCCGCTGGATCCGGTGGTGCTGGTGGTGCATTCCGGCGCGGGGGCGCTGGCGACGTCGGTGGTGGCCGCAGCGGAGGGGCAGGTGAGCCAGGTGATCTTCGTTGATGCCATCCTGCCCAATCCCGGCCGCTGCTGGTTTGAGACGGCGGGCGATGCTCTGGGCGCGGCCCTGCGGGCGGCGGCAAGGGACGGCTGTGTTCCGGCCTGGGATCAGTGGTTTCCGCCGGGCACCTTGGGTGCCCTGCTGCCGGAAGGCCCGATGCGGGAGGACTTTGCCGTGGGTCTCAGCCCCACCCCGATCGCCTATCTGGAGGAGGTGGAACCGGCCCTCGACCTGCCGCAGGACGTCGGCTGGTCCTATCTGCGGCTCTCCAAGACCTATGAGGACGAGGCCAGCGTGGCCCGCGCGCACGGCATTGCGACCCTGAGGCTCGACCGGCATCATCTGGCCATGTTGACGCACCCCGATGAGGTGGCCACCGCCCTGATCAATCTGGTGCGGGGCTGAGCATGGCCTGCGAGGTCTGGTTTTATCACCTGGAGCGCACAAGCCTGGATCAGGCGTTGCCGGATCTGCTTGAGAAGACCCTGGCGCGGGGATGGAAGGCCATGGTGCGGGCGACAGATCCGCAGCGCGCAGAGTATCTTGATGGCTGGCTGTGGACCTATCGTGATGACAGCTTTCTACCTCATGCCACCGTGGGCGAGCCGGGGGCGGGGCGCCAGCCGGTGCTGATCACCACCGGGGTCGAGAACCCAAATGGGGCCCAGGCCCTGTTCCTGGTGGATGGGGCAGAGCCAGGAGAGCTTGGCGACTACACCCGGTGCGTGGTCTTGTTCGACGGTCGCGACGAGGCCGCCCTGGCGGCGGCACGCGATCAGTGGCGGAGCGTCAAGGCCCAGGGCCTGGCGGCGTCCTATTGGAAACAGAACGGTCGAGGTTGGGAGAAGCAGGCATGAGGATCAAGACGCTGCTGGGGGCGGGTCTGCTGCTGATGGTGGCCTCCTGCGCCAGCCCGCCGCCGCCCGCTCCGGCTCCGGCACCCTATCGCCCCCCACCGCCTCCGCCGCCGCCGGCTGACATGTGCGGTGCGGGCGAGGCCCAGAGCTATGTGGGACGCTCGCGCACCGAGATCCCGATCCCCGTGCTCCCGTCTCTGCAAAGGGTGGCCTGCACCACCTGTCCGGTGACGATGGACTTTAACCCCCGGCGGCTGAACTTCTTCTATGACGCCCAGACCGGGATTGTGAAACGGGTGGAGTGCGGTTGACCTCACCCTGGGTCAAGCTGACCTAGAGCAAAGGCCGCTTTAGTTGAATCGCGGCCTTTGCTCTAGGATTTTGATTTGGCGCGTTATTTCGTCGGCGAACCGGTCTCCACTTCGCCGAATAACGCTCTAGTTGCGGAAACGGGAACACGACCATGAAGCGGATGTTGGGATTGCTGGCGGGCCTGGGCCTGGCCCTGACCCTGGGCGGCTGTGGGATTACGGCCAAGGACATTCCCTATCCAACCCTGGAGGCCAAGTATGGCGGGCCCGCGTCTCACTATATGGATCTCGACGGTGGCCTGAGGGTTCACTATCGCGACCAGGGCAAGGCCGATGGCCCCGCCGTGGTGCTGGTCCATGGATTTGCAGCTTCCCTGCACGCCTGGGAGCCCTGGGTGGCGCGACTTTCGCCGGACTATCGGGTGATCACCCTGGATCTGCCGGGGCACGGCCTGACGCGGGCACCGGCGGGTTACACGTCCTCCCAGGTGACGAATGTGGCGGTGGTGGACGAACTGACCCGACGCCTGAAGGCCGAGCGCTTTGTGCTGGGGGGTAATTCCATGGGCGGGGGCGTGGCCTGGTCCTATGCCCTGGCCCACCCAGACCGGTTGCGGGGTCTGGTGCTGGTGGATGCTGCGGGCTGGCCTCGGGAAACCAAGGGCAATGAGCGGCCGCCCCTTGTCTTCAAGCTGTTGACCACCGGGGCCGGTCGGGCCCTGCTGCGCAATATCAATCCGCGACCTCTGGCAAAGCGAGGCCTCCCAGGGGCCTATGTGGACGAGAGCCTGGTAACCCCAGCCCTGATTGACCGCTATGTGGAACTGGCCCTGGCACCGGGGCACCGGGCAATCCTGACCTCCGGGCGGGACGGTCCGCCACGTCGGGTGGACAAGTCGGTGTTCGCCACCATCAAGATCCCGACCCTGGTGATGCACGGCGAGGCCGATACGGTGATCGACGTGGCCGCAGGCCGGGGTCTGGCCTCGGTGATTCCCGGTGCCAAGCTCATCACCTATCCGGGCGTTGGCCACGTGCCGATGGAGCAGATCCCCGACAAGTCGGCTGCCGACCTTCGGGCCTTCCTGGCGAGCTTGCCCCCTACCTAGGGGCGAAACAGTAGAACAGGCCGTTGCCGCCGGTGGCCACAAGGTCTGGCTGGGCGCAGCTGCGGGTCTGGTGGGCGGCGTTCCAGGAGGTGGGGTTCTGACCGCCCCCCATGCGATCGTGATGCCCGACCATGGTGCGGTTGGGGCCGCTTGAGGTCCAGTTGTCGCAGGTCAGGTTGGCCGGCGCGACGGGGGCCGGGGTTCCGGCCGGGGCATTGGCGGGGGCCGACGGTGCCACCGGCGGTGCCAGCCGGCCATCGGAGGTCGAGCCGGTCATGATGTCGTGGCGGTTGGGCGTGTCGCCACGCCCGTTCACCGGCAGGCCGCGCTCGTCGAGGGAATTGGCCTTGCCGGTCAGGGCCGCCACGCTGTGGAGGTCCTCCAGGCTGGAGGCGATCTGGACACCCTTGGCATTGAACCAAGGCCCCTTGCCGATCCGATCACGGGCGTGGATCGCCTTGCCGCGAGGGGTGGTCGCCGACAGATAGGCTCGCCAGGTGCGGTCACCGGCGCCCGCCTCAGTGGCCAGCTTCTGGCACCAGGCATCGGCACCTTTGAGGCCACCCAGGTCGCCGCCCTTGCCCGGGCCGACGCTGGTGATGAAGACGCTCATCTTCGAGCGCTCCTTGGCGACAACCCCGCTGCCGACGGCGGCCAGAGCGGCCACCGCCACCACGCCACCGATGATGTGCTTGTTCATACTTGCCTCCTTGGATTTGACAGCGAAGGTAGCAGGCTGCGCGCCGAGCGCGAGCGCTGATCCTGATCAGGAGTGCCCCATGTTCGACTATGCCGC
>JANPAO010000276.1:0-3532 GCA_031429955.1 Phenylobacterium sp.
TGGTCTCCACCGACCTGGCCTGGTGCGTTGAGGCGACCAATGTCGCACCGACCCTGCAGGCCGCGCTCGACGACTGGGAACGTTGCGAGCCTCTGTTGCGGGGCCTGTCGGAGAGCCTGGATCATGGCTCGATCCCCCGCGTGCGATTCCACGAACACGATGCCGAAAGCCCTCTGCCCCGGGCCTACCAATGGGCTGACGGCTCGGCCTATGTGAACCATGTGGAACTGGTGCGGAAGGCAAGGGGAGTGGCCCTGCCCGCCAGTTTCTGGACCGATCCCCTGATGTACCAGGGCGGCTCCGACGCCTTCCTGGCCCCCCGCGACCCCATTCCGCTGGCCGATGAGGCCTGGGGTTGCGACATGGAGGGCGAGATTGCGGTGATCACTGGCGACGTGCCCCAGGGCGCAACCCGGGAGCAGGGTCTGGCCGCTATCCGGCTGGTGATGCTGGCCAATGATGTTTCCCTGCGCAACCTCATCCCCGACGAGCTGGCCAAGAACTTCGGCTTCTTCCAGTCCAAGCCCGCTTCGGCCTTTTCACCGGTAGCTGTGACCCCCGATGACCTGGGCGCGGCCTGGGCGGACGGTCGGCTCTCTGGCGCCCTTGAGGTGGAACTCAACGGCAAGCCGCTGGGCGAGGCCGATGCCGGGGTCGACATGACTTTCGACTTCGGCACCCTGATCGCCCACGCCGCCAAGACCCGCGCCCTTTGCGCCGGCACCATCATAGGTTCGGGAACGGTCTCCAATCGCGGGCCGGACAGCGGTCCAGGGAAAACGATCGCGGAGGGCGGTGTTGGCTATTCCTGCCTGGCAGAGTTGCGGACTGTCGAAACCCTTGCCCAAGGCGCGCCCACCACGCCCTTTCTCAAGATCGGGGATCGCGTGCGGATTGAAATGCGAGATGCCCGACGGCACTCGATCTTTGGTGCCATTGAGCAGGAGGTCGCCGGCCGATGACCGTTCACCGACAGCCAGATCGGGTAAGCGCCGAGGCCGGACTCAGGCTGGATGCCTACCTGCCATTCCGGTTGTCAGTGGCCTCCAATGCCGTCTCAGGATTGATCGCGCGCGCCTATGAGGATCGGTTTGGCCTGAGTATCCCGCAGTGGCGGCTGATTTGCGTCCTGGCCGAGGATGGCGGCTTGACCCAGGGGGGTCTGGTTGCCCGGACCGGGATGGACAAGGTGACGGTGAGCCGCGCGGCCCAGGTTCTCTCGAAACGGCGACTGCTGGCCAGGTCCGACCACGAGGTGGATGGCCGTTCCCATCTCCTGACCCTGACCCTCGAAGGCGCGCGCCTGTACGCGGAGATTGCCCCCCTGGCCCTGGCCTATGAGGCAGCCCTGGTGGCGGGTTTGGCCCCCGATGAGGTGACCCAGCTGAAGCGCCTGCTCAATAGGCTACAGGGCGCTGCCAGCGCCCTGGCAGGGGAAGGGCCACAGCGTTAGTGGGGGCTCTCCGGGCGGACACCCCAGCGGTGGGAGCCTTCGCCAAAGCGTAGGGTGAACCCAAGGCTCTCGCGCCGGGATTCATCGCGCCAGGCCGTCTCAAAGCTGTTGATCACCGCGAGCTCCAGGGCCTCAGGAATGGCACCGACATCGATGCCGGAGTCCCGCGCCATCTGCATGATGACGTCGCGTCGGTGCGCCTCTCCGCCGAACTGGATCAGCGTCTGGCGGATGCGTTCAGCCACAGCCTCCGCGCTGGTCTTGGGTCGCGGCTTGCGCCGGCGTTCGGTTGGGACCTTGTCCATCATCATGCCTCCCCGAAGGCCAGACTGAGCCCGGGGTCTTTAGCGGGCCGTGAAGACTCACGCTTAACCGGTGTTGGTGATGTCCTACCCGCCGCCCAGTGCCACCGTCACCTGGTAGACGATGAGGGCCGCGATATAGGCCAGGGCGATCATGTAGGTGAACATCACGGTGGGCCAAAGCCAGCTATTGGTCTCGCGCTTTACCACGCCCAGGGTCGCCACGCACTGCGGCGCAAAGACATACCAGGCCAGGAAGGACAGGCCCGAGGCCAGGGACCACTGCTGCGAAATCCTGGCGGCGAGACCGCCGCTGGCCGCCTCAACATCACCCACGGCATAGACGGTGCCGAGGGCGGCGACGGCGACTTCCCGCGCCGCCATGCCTGGAACCAGGGCCACAGACATTTGCCAGTTGAAGCCGATAGGTGCCAGCAGGGGCTGGATGGCGTGGCCGATCATCCCGGCAAAGCTGTAGTCAATGGCTGGCCCCTGTGCCCCCACAGGCGCGTAGGGGAAGGTCGACAGGAACCAGACCAGGACCATCAAGGGCAGGATGATTCGGCCGGCGCGGCTCATAAAGATCTGGCCCCGAAGCAGCAGGTTCCGGGCGACATTTGCGGGGTCAGGCTTCTTGTAGGTGGGAAGCTCCATCATGAAGGGCTCGCTCATGCCACGCCAAAAGAACCGGCGGATAGCGAAGGAGACCACCAGGGCGGAAACAATGCCCGCCGCGTAGAGGCCAAACATCACCAGCCCCTGCAGCGAGAAGATCCCGCCCACAGTCTTGGCCGGGATCACCGCACCGATGATCAGGGTGTAGACCGGAATGCGGGCCGAGCAGGTCATCAGGGGGGCGACTAGAATAGTGGTGAGTCGATCCCGCTTACTGTCGATCACCCGCGTGGACATGATCCCGGGGATCGCGCAGGCAAATGACGAAAGCAGCGGAATGAAGGCTCGCCCATGCAGGCCGGCACCACCCATGATCTTGTCCATCAGGAAGGCAGCGCGGGCCATGTAGCCGGAATCCTCCAGCATGATGATGAACAAGAACAGGATCAGAATCTGTGGCAGAAAGACTAGGACGCTGCCCACGCCGGCGATGATGCCATCCACGATCAGGCTGCGAACCAGGCCCTCTGGAAGAACGAGAGCCACCAGGCCGCCGAGCCCGGTCATGCCCCTGTCGATCAAGTCCATCAGCGGAGTTGCGCCGGTGAACACCGCCTGGAACATGACCAATAGCAGGCCCAGCAGGATCAGCAGGCCCCAGACGGGATGCAGCAGCACCCCGTCCAGCTTTCCGGTCAGGGTGTCGGGGCGCTCTGGCGGCCTCACATGAGCCTTCATCAGGCGCTGCGCCTGACGGTGGGCGTCGCGAATCTCGCCGGCATCCGGCTCGCGCCAATCCTGCGCACCCACCTGAGCCGCCGCCAGAACCGTGGCGTCGATCTGGGCCACCAGTTCCTCGATCCCCCGCTTGCGGGTTGCGACGGTGGTGACGATGGGGGTTCCCAGGTCGCGCGCCAGACCTTCCAGGTCGATCTGCAGACCCTGGCGCTGGGCGATGTCGAACATGTTGAGCGCTAGCACCATGGGGCGACCCACCTGCTTGAGCTCCAGGATCAGCCGCAAAACTAGACGCAGGTTGGTGGCATCGGCCACGCAGACGATCACGTCGGGGGGCGTCTCTCCCGCCAACTGGCCGAGCATGTGCCGCAAGTGACTGCCCTCGACCTGGACCTGCCTCACATCGACCATGAGCGCATCACCA
>JANPAO010000277.1:0-4393 GCA_031429955.1 Phenylobacterium sp.
GCCGACCGGCCATCTCGCGCGGCAGATCGACCAGACCCAGCAGATTGTCGACCCGGGCCGCGATCCGCGCGGCGTCCCAGCCCAGCAGCTTGGGCGTGATGGCGATGTTCTCCGCCACCGTCAGGTGCGGGAAAAGGCCCACCTCCTGGAACACGTAGCCGATGCGGCGGCGCAGGACGTGGACCGGGACCGCGCCCGCATCCTCCCCCAGCACCCGCAGGGTTCCGGCGTCTGGGGCGACTAGGCCGTTGATGGTCTTGAGCAGCGTGGTCTTGCCAGACCCCGAAGGTCCCACCAGGGCCACGAACTCGCCGGGCGCGATGGCAAGGCTCACGCCGGCCAGGGCGGCATGGGCGGCGTAGCGTTTCTCGATTGCCGATAGTTCGATCGCGGTCTGGGCCATGCCAGACCTTAACCAGCGAACCTCAGATCGGCATACGCATGATTTCCTGATAGGCGCTGATCACCTGGTCGCGGACGGCCATCACCGTCTCCAGGCTGGCCTCGGCCGCCGAGATGGAGGTGACCACGTCGATCAGTTCGGCCTTGCCCGCCACATTGGCCTTGATCTGGTTCTCGGCATGTTTGGAGGCCTGGGTCGCATCGGCCATGGCCGACTTGAGGATGGACCCGAAGTCCAGCCCACCTTCGGCGGCACCCCCCAGGGGCTTGGCCGCCGCGCTGCCCTGGGTGGAGGCATAGGCCTTGGCGGCGGCGAGCGCGGTCATCATGGCCTAGGCTCCTATCGCTTCAGCAGATCAAGGGTGCGCGTTTCCATGGCGCGCGCCGTCTCGATCACGTTGAGGTTGGCTTCGTAGGCCCGCTGGGCCTCCTTCATGTCGAGGGCCTCCACCAGGCGGTCGACATTGGGGGTCTTCACATAGCCCTTGGCATCGGCCGAGGGGTGTCCTGGATCGTACTCGGACTTGAAGGCACTCATGTCCTGCTCGACCTTGGCCATGCGAACCCCCATGCCCCCATCGATCTTGACCGCCTCAAACACCGGGGCCTGCCGGCGATAGGGATCGCCGCCGGCGGTCTTGGAGGTGGAGTCGGCATTGGCCAGGTTCTCAGCGATGATCCGCATCCGCGCCTGCTGGGCCCGCAGGGCCGAGGTGGCGATCGCCTGGGCGGCACCGCTGACGGGTTTGATGTCGGCCACCTATGCCTCCCTAGCGTCCCGGTGCCCGCGCGGCCATCCGCAGCAGGTTCAGGGACTTCTGGTAGAAGCCGATGGCCGCGTCATAGCTCATCCGCGCCTCGGTCATTTTCAGCATCTCCTCCTCCAGAACCACGGAGTTGCCGTCCAGGGTGGTCTCGGAGTCCTTGGTCTTCTGGGACTTGAACCCGCCGCCGGCTCCGGTGCGCTGACCCTGGGGCTGCATGTGGCCAGGCTGGGTTACCGCCACAGTCCCTGCCCCGCTGGTGGCCAGCTTCATATGGGCGGCGAAATCGTAGGGCTTCAGGTCCCGGGGCGCATAGCCCGGCGTCTCGGAATTGGCGACGTTCTGGGCGATCAGCTTCTGGCGTTCCGACAGGTAGCCCAGCCGGCTTCGCAGCATCGAGAACAGGGGAATGTCGCCGATATCCATAGCTGAACATGGTGAATAAATAGGGTTAATCGCTCCTTAAGACCCTTGCGGCACATCTGCGGGCGACCGGTGCTTTCGGCCGGCCGCCGCCCCTCGTCCCATCGCGATGGACTTTGCAATCTTCGCTCGGGCCGTGTTTGCCCTGGCCGCGACCCTGGGCCTGATCGGCCTGGCCGCCGTGGCCCTGCGCCGGTTTGGTCCCGACGCCCTGGCCCGCCTCACCCCCACCGCCAAAGAGCGCCGCATGAAGGTTGTGGAGAGCCTCATGCTCGACCCTGCCCGCCGTGTGGTCTTGATCTCGGTCGACGGCGAGGAGCGGCTGCTGCTGTTGGGCGAAGGCCAGGTCCTCCCCCCAGCCAAAAAGGGCCGCGCCGGATGATCGGACTGTTTCGGGCGCTGACCAATCTGCGGGCCGAGGATTGGCGCCGCGCCTTCCTGATCTCAGCCCTGACCACCCTGGTTAGCCTGGTGGTGCCCGCCACCGCCCTGGCCCAGGCCGTCAACATCAACCTGGGAACCGGGGCTGGCCTGACCGAGCGGGTGGTCCAACTTATGGGCCTGCTGACGGTGCTGTCCCTGGCCCCGTCCATCGTCATCATGACCACCTCCTTTGTGCGGATCGTGGTGGTGCTGTCGCTGCTGCGCACCGCGCTGGGCCTCCAGCAGAGCCCGCCCAATGCCGTGATCATCAGCCTGGCCCTGTTCCTCAGCGCCATCGTCATGGGTCCAACCCTCCAGCGCTCCTATGACGAGGGGATCAAGCCCCTGCTGGAACAGCAGATCGAACTGCCCCAGGCCTTTGATGCCGCCAGCGACCCCCTGAAGACCTTCATGCTCTCCCAGGTCGACCGCGAGGACCTGGCGCTGTTTGTCCGGCTGTCGAAGATCGAAAAGCCCAAGACGGTGCAGGACATTCCCATCCGCGTGGTGACCCCGGCCTTCATGATCTCGGAGTTGAAGCGGGCCTTTGAAATCGGCTTCCTGCTGTTTGTGCCCTTCCTGGTGATCGACCTGGTGGTGGCCAGCGTCCTGATGAGCATGGGCATGATGATGCTGCCGCCGGTGGTGATCTCCCTGCCCTTCAAGCTGATCTTCTTCGTCCTGGTGGACGGTTGGCGGCTGGTGGCCGGCAGCCTGGTGGAAAGCTTCCAGCGCGGGGCTGGCGGGGGCTAGAGCGCGTTCCGAAAAGTGGGAACCGGTTTTCGGATCAAACGCGCGTCAAACCAAAGACCTGGATCGCCGATCTAGTCGGCCAGCGCCTTGCGGGTCTGGACCCAGTACTGCCAGCCGGTGATCAGGGTCACCAGGGCCGCGATCCAAAGCGTCACATGGGCAAAGATCATCACCGGCCCCTGGATCGCCGGGTCCGAAGGCAACTGGAACGCCGCCCAGGACGCCACCAGCAGCTCCGCCCCCAGGGCCACCAGTTGCAGGGCGGTCTTCCACTTGGCCAGCTGAGTCACCGGCAGCTTGATCCCCTTGCCGGCCCCCACCTCGCGCAGGGCGCTGACGGTGAATTCACGAAACAGGATCAGGCCCACCGGCAGCACCACCGCCGGCTGGGCCCCCAAGGCCATCAGTCCCAGGATCGTCCCGGCCACCAGCACCTTGTCGCCGATGGGGTCCAGGATCGCCCCCCAGACGGTGACCGCATCCAGCTTCCGGGCCAGCCAGCCGTCGACATAGTCGGTGATCGCGGCGATCACAAATGCCCAGAATGCAAAGCGTTGCAGGGCAAACTGCATGTCCGGCGTCAGCTGTTCGCTGACATAGGGCACCCCCCCCGCCGCCGCCGCCAGGGCCACGAACATCAGCAGGGTCAGGACCAGACGGCCCGCGGAGATGAGATTGGGCAGAGACTTCATCATGCCAGTCTAACGCAGCTCCTCGACTTTCGTCCCTATCCCTTGCGGAAGAAGTCAAAGATCCGCTGGGCCAGGGGCTCGCTGACCCCATCGACCTTCATCAGATCCTCCACCGAGGCGCGGCTAACCCCGCGCGCCGATCCATAGGCGTGCAGCAGGGCCCGCTTGCGGCCGGGTCCGACCCCTTCGATCTCGTCCAGCGGGTTCGTCTTCATATCGACGGCGCGCTTGGCCCGGTGGGTGCCGATGGCAAAGCGGTGGGCCTCGTCCCTCAACCGCTGCAGGTAGTAGAGAACCGGCGACTTGGGCTCGAGCATGAACTGCGGCTTGCCGGTCACGTGGAACCGCTCCAGGCCGGCGTCCCGGTCAGGTCCCTTGGCCACCCCCACCACCGGAATGTCATCCACACCCAGATCGGCCATCACCTCCATCACCGCCGAGATCTGACCTGCGCCACCGTCGATCAGCACCAGATCGGGCCTGGGGCTGGAGGCCTCGCCGCTCTCTTCTTCCTTGACCATCCGGCCAAAGCGGCGGCGCAGCACCTCCTTCATCATGCCAAAGTCATCCCCCGGCGTGAGTTCGGTGCCCTTGATGTTGAACTTGCGGTACTGGTTCTTCTGGAAGCCCTCGGGACCCGCCACGATCATGCCGCCCACGGCATTGGTCCCCATGATGTGGCTGTTGTCATAGACCTCGATCCGCTCTGGCGGGGCCTCCAGGCCAAAGGCCTCGGCCACCCCGGCCAGCAGCTTACCCTGGGCTGAGCCCTCCGAAACCTTGCGACCCAGGGCTTGCCGGGCATTGGTGAGGGCATGGTCCACCAGCCCCTTCTTCTCGCCCTTTTGTGGCCGACTGATCTCCACCTTGCGGCCGGCCTTCAGAGTGAAGGCCTCGCTCAGCAGTGCCCGCTCGGCCGGCTCGATATTGGTCAGG
>JANPAO010000278.1:0-5133 GCA_031429955.1 Phenylobacterium sp.
CAGTTAGTTGAGGCGATGGCGAACGACCGTTGGATCTGGGACGCCACGGCCACGCTGGAGGCGTTGGGTGCCGCCGATGTCGCCCTCTGGCTCTGGGAGCCGGAACGCGATCGGCTGCGGATCACCGGGGCCTCCCGCGCCCTTGGCCTTGGCCCGCTCGCGCCCGAATGCTCATCAGCGGCCATGCGCGCCCTGGCTATGCCCCAGGACCGGGCGCTGGCCGAAGACCTGTTGCGGCTCCAGGAACCTGGCAGCGAGATCGCGGTGCGGCTGCGGATGCGCGGTGGCGGAATGTGCATCTGGCGCGGTGTCTGGCTGGAGGAGGGTGTACGGGCCGCCGGCGTAATCGCCCCGGAGACTAAGTTTGCCGCATCTGACATCGACAAGCTGACCGGACTGCTGGATCGCAAGAGCTTCATCGCCCAGGCGCGCGAGCGCTTGCAGACTCAAGGGGCCCACGAACTGGTGGTGGCCGATCTGGACCGGTTGCGCCGGCTGAACGAGGCGCTTGGCCACGAGCGGGCCGACCTGGTGCTCGCGGCCCTGGGTTCGCGGATGGCCGCGGCCTTCCCGCCGGGTGTGCTGATGGCCAGGATCGGTGAGGACGAGTTTGCCCTGCTGACCCCGGTTCGGGCGATCCCGGCTGCCGAGACCCTACGCAAGGCCCTGGAACAGCCCTTGCGGGTGGCGGGCTTTGATATCCATCCGACCCTCTCCATCGGAGCCGTCGAGGCCATGGGGGGCGAGGATGCGCCGGAGGCTGCCGAACTGCTGCGCCGGGCTGAGCTGGCCGTGGAGTCGGCCAAGAGCAATGGTCGCGGCGGCGCGGCGGCCTATGGCCGGACCATGGAGAGCGACGGTTTGTCGCGCCTGGCCCTGGAGAGCGACCTGCGCGGTGCCATCGGGCGGGGCGAGCTGCTGGCCTATTATCAACCCATCGTGCGGCTCTCCACCGGGGCGCTGTCAGGTTTCGAGGCTCTGGTGCGCTGGAAACACCCCCGGCGCGGCCTGGTGATGCCCGATACCTTCCTGCCCCTCTGCGACGAGATGGGCCTGATGAGCGAGCTGGGGGCCATGATGATGCGCCAAGCCGCCCAGCAGTTGGCGGTCTGGCGGCGCGATCATCGCGCGGCTGGCGAACTGACTGTTGCCGTCAACCTCTCCACGGGCGAGATCGACCGGCCCGACCTGGTGGCCGATGTGCTGCAGATCCGCAAGGAGACCGGCTTGCCGCCGGGGGCTCTCAAACTTGAGGTCACCGAAGGCGACGTGATGCGCGATCCCGAAGGGGCTGCGATCATCCTGGGCAAGCTTCGAGAAGCCGGTGCGGCCCTGGCGCTGGATGACTTCGGGACCGGATTCTCGTCCCTCAGCTACCTGACCCGACTGCCCTTCGACACCCTGAAGATCGACCGCTACTTCGTCCGCACCATGGGCACCAATCCGGGCTCGGCCAAGATCGTGTCCTCGGTGGTCAAGCTCGGCCAAGACCTTTCCCTCGAGGTGGTGGCCGAAGGGGTTGAGAACGCCCAGATGGCCAAGGCCCTGCTGTCGGTGGGCTGTGACTATGGTCAGGGCTTCGGCTATGCCCCGGCGCTCTCGGCCCAGGAGGCTGAGGTCTACCTCAATGAGAGCTATGTCGACGGTGCGGCGCCGGTGAAGGCGCGGGGCTGACTTCAGGCTGACCCGGCGGTCGTGGTCAGCAGGCTGGGATCCACCCCCAGCTTGGCCAGAGCCTTGCTCCACTTGCGCCCGTGATCCTGACCGAAGATCAGGGCCTCATCGGCGTCGCAGACCAGCCAGACGTTCTGCCGGATCTCCCGCTCCAACTGCCCGGCTCCCCAGCCGGCATAGCCCAGGGCCAGCATGGCCCGGCGGGGACGACCCTGTTCGGCGCCGATGGCATCCAGGGCCTCGCGGGTGGTGCTGAGGGCGAGCCCCGTCGGTAGCCGAAAACTGTGTTCCCCCAGATCACAGTCATCGGTGTGGAGGACAAACCCGCGCTCCTGCTCCACCGGTCCCCCCACCATCACCCGATCGGCTGGCGTCTGCGCAGCCACGGGAACCTCCAGGCGTTCCAGCAGGGCGGGCACCGTCAATCCCTCAAGGGGCTGGTTCACCGCCAGGCCCATGGCGTGGTCTTGATCATGGGCGCAGATCAGCACCAGGGATCGCTCAAACCGAGGGTCCCCAATGCCGGGCATGGCGATCAGCAGTTGGCCTGACAGGAAATTTGCCTGATCCATCACGCTAGTTTGAGGCCCCCGGTGGCGGATTCAAGTCTCGATCCCAGAACTTCTGCGTTGAACCCTGCGCCAGCAAAGCTATCTGGAGGGCAACCCCATGACGGAGACAGACCATGACCATCAAGATCGGCGACAAGCTGCCCAGCGCCAACCTCATTGCCGGGACCTCTGAAGGCCCGCGCCCCATGACCACCGACGACATCTTCGCTGGCAAGAAGGTGGCCTTCTTCGCCGTGCCCGGGGCCTTCACCCCCACCTGCTCGGCCAAGCATGTGCCCGGCTACAAGGAGTTGTCGGACCAGATCAAGGGCAAGGGCGTCGACTCCATCGTCTGCCTCTCGGTGAACGATGCCTTCGTGATGAAGGCTTGGGGCGAAAACCAGGGCGTGCTGGACACCATGACCATGGTTGCCGACCCCGCCGGCGATTTCACCAAGGCCGTGGGCCTGGACATGGACGGCTCGAAGTTCGGCCTGGGTCTGAGGTCGCAACGCTATTCCATGATCGTCGACGATGGCGTGGTGAAGGAACTGAACGTCGAGGCCGCCGGCGAATTCAAGGTCTCGGCCGCCGACTACCTGCTGGCCCAACTTTAGGGTCACCTTGCCGATGGCGTGTCGTTGACGCGCCATCGGCGGCCTTGCTCTCGAGGCCGCGGCTCTTGACGGCCACCTTGTTTCGGTTCGACCTGTCGGCAAGACGACGAACCGTCACCTGGGAGGAGCCGCCATGCCCTATGTCGAGGGTCAAACCATTCACGACGCCGACAGTCATGTGATGGAACTGCCAGACGCCATCCTCCCCTATGTGGAGGCGCGTCATCGGGACGCCTTGGCCGCCAGGACCGCCAAGCCTGGTGGCCTGCTGGAGTCGATGGCGAAACTCGCTGCCCTGCACGACGATGCTGAGTTCCGCGAGGGGGCAGAGGCCAATCTTCTGCTGCGAAAGAACCACCAGGCGCTTGGAGCCTTCCGAAACAGCGACCGGCCTCGGGCCCTGGACCTGTTGGGATTTACCAGCCAACTGGTCTTCACCACGGCGGCGCTTGGCAACTACGGTCTGGAGGAGGCTGGTGAGGTGGAGTTGGCGGTGGCTGCCGCTCGGGCCCACAACCGGATGATGACCGACTTCTGCTCGGTGGACCGGCGACTGCTGGCCACCGGTTACGTTCCTCTGCTGGACATGGCGCGCGCGCCCGAGATCGCCCTTGAGGCCATCGCGCTCGGCGCCAAGGGACTGATCGTCCCCTCCCGCCACCCGCCGGGTCATTCCCCCAGCCATTCTGGCCTCGATCCCCTGTGGGCTATCGCCCAGGAGGCCGGTCTTCCGATCCTGTTCCATGTGGGCGGTGAGGAGAAGATGCACCGCGCCTATCTCGAGAACGGCGGCCCCCAGGTTCTGGACTTCCATGGCGGGGCGGAAAACTTCACCTCGCTGACCTTCATGACCATCCCGCTGTCGGTCTGGCAGACCCTGTCGGCCCTGGTGATCGACGGGGTGTTTGATCGGTTCCCGAACCTGAAGTTTGGTGCCATCGAGCTGGGGGCCTCCTGGCTGCCGAGCCTGATGCGGTTCTTGGATTCCGGGGTCGCGGCCTTTGGCAAGGAAGAACGCCTGCAAAGGCTGTCAGCCAAGCCCAGTGAAATCCTGCGCCGACAGTTCCGGGTGACGCCCTATCCCCATGAGGACACCGCCTGGATCATCGCCAATTCGGGGTCGGAGATGTGCCTGTTTTCCTCAGATTTTCCCCACGTCGAGGGCGGGCGCAATCCGCTGAAAAGGTTCAACGATGCCCTGGTCGGGACCTCCGAGAGCGCCAAGCGCGGCTTCTATCGGGACAACTTCATCGACCTGATGGGCCAAGGCCTGGACCCGGCCCTACACGATCACCCGACCTTGATGGCCGCAGAGTAGGCGTCCTCCCCCGCAGCACGGGGGAGGACCACGACCTTGTCTAGGGCTTGCCGCTCATCATGGAGTCGGTGGCCATGGCGGCAGGCTTGGCGGGAGCCTTCTTGACCATATTCTGGGCTGGCTTCTTGGTCATGGCACCTGAGGCCATCGAGCTGGTGGCCATGGCATCGGTGGCCATCGGCTTGGAGGTCGCCATCTTGTCGGAGGCCATCTTGTCTGCGGCAGAAGCGGCGGTGGCGAGGCTGAGGGCGGCGACGGCGGCCAGCAGGCTGAGTTGGATCTTCATGGGATTGTCTCTCACTTGAATGTCGGGCAGGCCGACGGGAACGCCACCGGGATGGAGGCGCGGGCTCGCAACGCCGCAGTCTGGAGATTTCCAGGGACGAAGACGTCAGGAGTTGGGGGTAGGTTCAGGTCTTGGCGGCGGCTAATATGGGTCCGCCCGGACCGGCCTGAACCAGGATCGCGGTTCTCAGGTTTGCGGCCGTCCCAGGGGGCAGCCGGTAGGTCTGGGCGGACCCGACATAGGTGCCCAACCGGGTCAGTTCACGCACCACATTGCGGTGGGGCAGAGTCTTGCCGGTGTTCTCGCCGCGCTTGATGGGAACCTGAACGATGGCGGGGTCATAGCGCACAAGCCAGACATCGGCCTTGGCGGCACGGCCGGTAGCACCGATGGTGAGCAGGCCGCCCGACACCGACACCTGTGGGCCGCTCGGCCCGATGGGGGCCTTTCGCGCGCCATTCTCGATCTCGACTAGGTTGGTGCCCACCACGTCGGCCCGTCCGTTGATCACCACCTGGGGGGTCCAGACCTGGCCGTGCTTCAGGCCCTTGGCATAGGCCCACTGGCGGTCGGTGAACTGTTTGCTGGCGAAGGTGTCCTTCCAGCCCAACTGGTCCCAATAGGTGACCCCGAAACTCAAGGCCAACACATCGGGCCGGTCGGCCAGTCTGGCCAGGTTGGCATTGG
>JANPAO010000279.1:0-1611 GCA_031429955.1 Phenylobacterium sp.
AAGGTCTCGGTTAACGAGACAGCCTATCTGGTGGGCTTCTCCGATCCGGCCACATTCTCCCGGGCCTTCAAACGCTGGACGGGGGTGAGTCCGGTAAAACTGCGCGAGGCGGGCGGCGCGTTCATCGCCGGGACAGGATCCACCAGCTACCCTGAACCTAGCCACCAGGATTGAGGGACTGATCATGCATCTAGGTTTGATCGCACGCGGACTGGCCTGCGCCGCCCTGCTGATGCTGGCTGGTTGTGCCACCACGGTGGATATCAGCGCCCGGTTCCCGGCCCGATATCCCGAGACCAGCGAGATCCGCCGCATCGCGGTGGCGGGCTTTGAGGGCTATGGCGGACCAGAGTTCCAGGCCGCCCTCCAGGCCGAACTGTTCTCCGCCACCTTTGATGGCCGACCCCACTTCACCGTGGTGGCCACAGGCGGCCCGCGCGATCCCGGGGCCGCGACTCTCTATGGCCGCTCGGTGGGCGCACAAGGCGTGATCTACGGTACGGTGGACACCGACTTCTACACCGCTTCCTACGAGGGCAGCGAAAGCCGCTGCGTTCGTTGGGATGGCGACAAGTGCAAGGAATACAAATTCTTCCCTGTGCCCTGCTGGCGGCGGAGCGTGGATCTCATGGTGACGCCGAGCCTGGTGAGCGTGGCCAACGGCCGGGTGGTCTATTCCAGCCAGAAGCGGGCGCGGCGGGAGACGTCTTGGTGCGACCCGCAACCGCCCTCTACCGGGGACCTATCCCTGGTGACCCAGGCCCAGCGCCAGATCCTGGCCGATATCCGTCGCGACATCGCGCCCTACAACACCACCCTGGACGCCACCCTGAAGACCAAGGGCGTGGGCCTCTCGCCGGAGATCAAGCCCTCCTTCACAGCGGCTGTGACAGCCGCTTCCCGTGGCGACATGGGTGAGGCCTGCCGGCTCTGGGGGGAGGTCAATGTTGCCGCTGCGGGCAATCTGGAGACGATCTACAATCTGGGAGTCTGCGCCGAGAGCCGTGGCGATTTCGTGCGGGCCCTGACCCTCTATCGGCAGGCATTGAGCCTAGCTCCAGCCCCTGATCGCACGATTGTCGCCTCCATTACCCGCGCCGAAGATCTGCAAGAGGCCAAGGCAGCCCTGGCGCGGAAGTGACCCTGCGCTATTTCGCCCCCAGACGCATCAGGACTTCCCTTGGAATCTGATGCTGGGCGATGACCGGGCGTTGGTCGCGCAGGCCAAGGGACTCGCGCTGAACGAAGAACATCCAGGTCGCCATGGCGGCGGCCTTGACCAGGACCTCGCGGGGCCCGGTCTGGTTCTCTCCGGCGTCGAAGGCGCGAAGGGCCGACAGGGCCTTTTCCATCTTTCCACCGATGCGTCCCAGGGCGGCGGCGGCCTCACCGGCCATCTCGTGCTGGATGACGTCAAAGCCGCTGGCGCGGGCAGACGGGGCTTGGCGCTTGCTGAACATGGGGGTTTCCATGGATCGCGAGGTCGGGGTCGGGGTTCAGGTTATCCCAAGAACGGTCTCGTCGGGGAGTGGCTTTGTTGGGCGCACGCCCCCCAAGGCCGGGATGATGTCCGCCACCCTTTCGACCGAGATCCAGCTCTCCATGAATTCC
>JANPAO010000280.1:0-14887 GCA_031429955.1 Phenylobacterium sp.
CGGTCCGCGCCACCTCCCCCACATCGGCCTGCGGCCTGGGGGAGGATCTGAAACTGCCCGCCCTCCCCTGGCCTGACATGGCCAAAGGGAGGGCGCTCAGACTACCAGAAGAGGTTGCGGATCACCTGCACCACCCGGCCGGAGAACATGTCCACCAGCAGGACGTCAGACCCCACCCGGACATATTCATAGCCGATGGGGGGGATCGGCAGGCCATAGGACCACCAGTCGTTCAGCCGGTACTGGCTGCTCCACCAGCTGCGGGGCAGCAGGTCGCCATAGCCCCAGCTGCGGACATAGAAGCCCGACGGGGGCCGGTAGGCATAGCCGCGATAGCGCTGCTGGCTGCGATAGTTCTGGCCGTAGTGGCGTTGGTCATAGCGCGGGCGGGCCTGCCGGTCGGGACGCCAGTCGCGGTCGCCGCCCCGGCCATCCCAGCCGCGATTGTCCCAGCCTCGGTTGTCCCAGCCTCGGCTGTCCCAACCGCGATTGTCGCGTCCGCCGTTGTCCCAGCCGCGACCTTGGTCGTGACCATAGCGGCCCCGATCATCCCCACCACGACTGCCCCAGTCCTGGCGACCCTCCCGGCCACCGCGACCCTGGTCCTGGCCCCGGCCGTCACCGCGACCACCATCGCGCTCGGTGGGGTAGACCTGGGGCTGGGTGGGTACCCCGCCCTGATCGTCGCCACCGCGGCGGTCACCACGGTCACCGCGGTCACCGCGACCCCTGTCTCCAAAGCCGGACGGCGCTTCGGCACGCGGCGCGCTTGGGGCCTCGGGTGCCGGCCTGGCTTCGGGCGCTCGGCGGGCGTTTTCCGGATTGTTGCGGACAGAGGCGCGCATGGCGGGATTGTAGGTCCCCTCGTCCCGGGTCTCGGTCCCATCCTCCTGAGCCAGGGCCGCCTGGGCGGTAGAGGCCAGCAGCACCAGCGCCAGGGCGCCGCTCATTACCGTCTTCATGTCTCTGTTCTCGCCTGGCCCCGAGGGGCCGATGAATGTCCCTCGTCAGGCCTTGATGGGCCTTGCCACCTGAACCGTGCTTGAACGAAAACCCCAGCCATCCGACATTGGCATCCTATCCCACCGGAGTCTGACATGCCCGCCACGCCCCAAGATATCACCGGCTTCTGGCGCACGGCGGGCCCGGCCAAGTGGTTTGCCAAGAACCCCAACTTCGATGCAGCCATCCAGCTGAAGTTCGAGGCGGTGCACTATATGGCGGCCCTGGGACGGCATGATGGCTGGAGGGAAACCGCCGAGGGGTCGCTGGCCCTGGTGATCTTGCTGGATCAGTTCCCGCGCAATCTCTGGCGCAATACCGGCCATGCCTTCGCCACCGACGGCAAGGCCCGCCAGATCGCCCGCCAGGCTGTGGCCACCGGCCAGGACCAGGAGATCGAACCTGCGCTGCGGACCTTCCTCTACATGCCCTTTGAGCACTCCGAGGACATGGCCGACCAGGACGAGGCGATTGCCCTGTTCACGGCGCTCGGCAACCCCGACACTCTGAAGTTCGCCCACCTGCACCGCGACATCATCGTCAGGTTCGGGCGCTTCCCCCATCGCAATGCCGCCCTGGGGCGGACCACAACGGCAGAAGAACAGGAATTTCTCGACGAGGGCGGGTTCGCCGGCTGACGGACTCAGAGCGCGTTCCGAAAAGTGGGAACCGGTTTTCGGATCAAACGCGCGACAAGAACAAAGAACCTAGAGCGGCGATCAGATTTCGTCTGATCGCAACCCGCTCTAGGCCTGGGCCGCAGGCTGGGCAGCGACAACGCGGCTGGCCGCACGCCGACGCCGCCAGGCTGCGGCGATATCCTTGAAGGCCAGGGGCAGCAGGGCCCAGGGCTCCAGGCAGTAGCGCGCAAACATCCGGCGCGGCTCCTGGGCCAGACGGAAGGCCCAGACCAGACCCGCGTCGCTCATCCAGGGTGGCGGGGCCACCTGGACATCGGCCTCATAGTCAAAGGCCGCCCCCACCGGCATGATCACACAGTTGGGCAGGGCCGCCAGATTGGCCTCGATCCACAGTTCCTGGCGGGGCATGCCCATGCCGACAAACAGGATGTCGGGCGCAAAGTCGGCAATCTGGGCCAGGGCCTGGGCATTGCCCTGCGACCCCGGCGTGGCATCGAAGTAGCCGTCCCGCCCTCCGATCACGGCCCCGGGATACCTGGCCATCAGACGCTCAGACGCCGTCTCCACCACCCCGGGCGCACCGCCGATATAGAAGACGCGATAGCGCTTGTCGGCCACCATGCGCCAGAACAGCGGTCGGAAATCCACATAGCTGCAACGGTGGAAGGTGCGACTGGGCATCCCCAGCAGGCGGGCAAAGAAGATCACCGGGGTGGAATCCATCTCGATGATGTCGGCCTTGGCAAAGAAGCTGGCCAGTTCCGGACGGGTCTTCAGCAGATAGAGGCTGTGGCTGTTGTGATTGGCGATGATCGCCTTGGCGCCCTTGGCAATGAAGTCGCCGATGTGGTGCATCACCTCCTCCGGACGCACCAGATCGATGTCGCCCCCCAGGATGTGGATGCGCTCGGTGGGGCGCCGCTTGGTGCGGTGCGCGGGCTCGACCTGTGCAGATCCGTCCATGAAAGTGCGCTTCTATTCGTTGGCTTGAACCGAAAGCCTAGCCGACGGGCGCTTAACAAACGGTCTGTGCGGTGGGGATCTGCGGGGAAAGACACGGACGCTTGGCACCCGTGCGGTTTGGGGCCGGCGGGGCTGCGGATTGCCATTGCCGTATCGCGCCAGGAGCGGGCATTCCCAACGGGTGGGATGGGTGGGGAGCGGACGAACGGTTCCTCAGGGCCGCCAGACGACGCCCATGATCACAAGGGCTAGGCCGAGCGTTGCAGCGTTCCAAGCGAATGTCCGCAGCCACGGGGTGCCCGCTGCATAGAGCGGCAGGAAGACAATCCGCCCGACCAGGTAGATTACCGCGCCAACCTCGCTGAGCCAGCCGCCCGTCCGGTCGAGCACACCAAGCATCAATACCGCTGCGGCAAAGATGGCGAATGTCTCAAGGAAATTGCGCTGCGCTCGGTCGAGCCTCGCCGCCATGCCCGTAGGGTGGATGCCTTCGTCGCGCGCGCCCACGGCGTAGGAGTTGCCAACTTGCGCCTTGAACGTGAACGAGGCCGCCGTGACGTGCACAAGGCCAAGGATCATCGCGCCGAAGAGCGCCCAGAACTCGATCGCCATTGTGATGTCCCTAGAGCGACGGCTATGCGGCGCAGTTCGCTGAGGATCGCCCCCGCGTTCCATTTCCGCAACGGGGCGTTTCTCCCCGGGGGCCCGGAGCCGGATAGCAGACCCTCCCAAAGGCTGTTCAGGGTGGTGGGCTCAACCGGTGACCGCAACACGCTAACTTTCCTTGGGAGATGGAGCGTGGGCAATGAAGCAGCGAAAGAGAATCTAGTACTCTGTGGCCCAGCGAGCTGAGATCTGGGGTCGCTGGAAGGCCATCAGTTCAGCATCGAGGCCAGTCCTAGATCCAGACAGGCCGCCTCACACCTCGTCGCCATCGAATGGACCAGGGCTGCATTGCGATCGTGTTCCATGTTGGAAAACCCGCCAGCCTGGACCGCATAGGTGAATCCGATCAGCAGCGCCCGGCGATAATCCTCCAGACATTCGTCGAATCCATAGCCCCCGACCCCTTCGGCTACGAGCTGGGCGTGATAGCCGCCTAGTAGATCCAATTCCAAGCTCCGCCGCACCTCCGGCGTCACGCTGGCCGACATCAAATAGCCGATGTCGAAGGCTCCCGGCGCCTGCACCAATATCTGCCAGTCCAGTACGGTCAGGCCCGGATCGGCTGGATCGCCGGTGAACATCAAGTTGTCAGCCCGAAAGTCCCCGTGACACAGCGTCCGCTGGCCCTGACCATTGCGGTCCATCAGCCCCTGTAGATCGGTGCAGAGCCGTTCGCCCACCCGCATCATCTCCGGACTGAGGCGGGCCTTCATCCAGGGCGCAATGATCTCCCAGGCGGCGGTGTGCATCTGGCCGACGCTGTCCCAGGGCGGCTGGCCGTGCGCAGGAATCACCGCCTCCAGCGCCGGCAGCCGGGCGTCGCGCCACCAGCGCGCATGCAGCGGGACGACCTCGCCGATGGCCCGCCGCACCTGGGTCTCTGTCAGGCCGACGATCTGATCGCCCGGGACCACCGCCGCCATGTCCTCCATGAGTAGCACGAAGAGCTTGGAGCCCGGATCGAACGCGGCACCAAAGCAGCGCGGGGCGGCGATCGACACCGTCGGTGCGATCTCGCGGTAGAAGGCGACCTCTTTCTCGTAAAAGCCGTAGTTGTTGGCCAGGCCCCGGGCTTCTGCGGTCCCGGCCGGCACCTTGGCTACCAGCGTGGCCGGACCCGGTCGTCCATCGGGCGCATAGCGGATCGCCAGCCGGTAGATCTCGGACATGACCCCCACGCCCTCGCCGATCCGCTGGCGCTCGACCTGCTCGACCGGTCCAAACGGGCCGCCGGGCGCGACCGCAAGCACCTCCGACAGCCAATCGGCCGTTAGGCCGCCCGCATCCGACGGAATTCGCATTGCACCCCCCGATCCTCATTTGCAGAGGCTATTTGTGTGCCAAAGGGCGCGCCTCGGCAACTCTCAACCCCCGAACCGCCATGGACTTGCCGACCTTTGGTCGGCCATCCCTCAAAGAGACCGTCTCTGTGGGCAAGAGGCACGGTCAGGCTGGTCGGCGAACCCCCGCCCCCGTCTCTTGCGAGGTGCGGCGACTTGCCTCAGGATTTGCGCGCGCAGGCAGGCCTACCATGCAAGAGCGGACTTCCGGAACTTCCCCCTTGGGTCGGGAGCTGTCCGAAGCAAAGCCGCCGCAAGCAGACGTTTCCCAGATCGTCGGAAATCAGACCCTGTGGACGTCTGATCTGGTGGGAAACGAGACCCCGCTAAAACGAGGCATTGCGTGTGCCTTGAGCGCCAGGGTCAAATAGGATCGCCTCAATCACGAAAGGAAAGGACCGACGCATGATCACGGTTTGGGGCGGACAGACCTCGCGATCCATCCGGGTCGTCTGGGTGCTGGAGGAGATGGGCCTGCCCTACCGCCTGCGGCAGGTGGACATGCTGGCCCCCCAGCAGGACCCCGAGTTCCTGGCGGTCAATCCCGCCGACTACATCCCGGCGATCCAGGACGGCGGCGTCGTCATGGTGGAGTCCATCGCCATCATGGAATACCTGATGGCCCGCTACGGGCCCACGCCCCTGGCACCCGCGCCTCAAGACCCCACCTTCCCCGCCTACCAGCAGTTCCTGCACCTGGGGGAAGCGGGCCTGGCGACCCTGATGATGCCCGTGGTGGTCAGTCGCTTCCTGGCGCCGGAGGGGCAGCGGGAGAACTGGGGGGCCACCTGGTGCCTGCAATCATTCCAGAAGCGGCTGAAGCTGGTGAGCCAACGGCTTGCCACCTCGCCCTACCTTGCCGGAGAGGCGTTCACGGCAGCGGACATCTCGGTGACCTATGCCCTGAACCTGGGCCAACGGAACTGCGGCATCACCGTGGGCGAGGTCGAACAGGCCTATCTTGCGCGCACCACCGGCCGCGACGCCTACAAGCGCGCCCTGGAGCGGTCCCACGAGGGGATCTGAGGGTCCTAGAATTACAGTGACAGTGCATTCAATTTCTCAGCGTCGGCAATTGAATGCACTGTCACTGTTATTCCAACGAGGACTAGGAGCTCTGGACTCTAGGCCGGCCGCCGCGCCCGCATGGCTTGGGCAATGGTGCCGTCGTCCAGCCAGTCCAGTTCGCCCCCCACCGGCACCCCACGGGCCAGCATGGTCACGGAGACTTCGGCGTTGGAGAGGCGTTCGGCCAGGTAGTGGGCGGTGGTCTGGCCGTCCACCGTGGCCGGCAGGGCCAGGATCACCTCGGTGACCCCTTCCTCCATGGCCCGGGTCACCAGGGAATTGACCCGCAGGGCCTCAGGCCCGATCCCGTCGAGGGCCGAGAGCAGGCCCCCCAGCACATGGTAGCGACCCCGAAAGGCACTGGCCCGCTCCATGGCCCAGAGGCCGCCCACCTCCTCCACCACACAGACCAGGGTCGAGTCGCGGGACCGGTCGTCGCAGATGGCGCAGGGGTCCTGGGTGTCCAGGGAGCCACAGGTGGTGCAGGTCTTCACCCGCTCAGCGGCCACGGCCAGGGCCTCGGCCAGGGGTTGCAGCAGTTGCTCCCGTCGCTTCAGCAGGGCCAAGGCTGCGCGCCGCGCCGACCGCGGCCCCAGCCCCGGCAGCTTCGACAACAGCGCGATCAGGCGCTCGATTTCGGGTCCAGCGGAGGCGGCCAAGTCAGCTCCAGGTCAGGGGTGGCGAGTCGCGAGCTTAGATACCCCGGGCCACGCGCACCATGGGGGACGTCGAGAGATGTGACGGCTGGCGCTCCAAAGTCCTCTCACCCCACCTTGAACGTCTTCCTTGGGCTTGTCCCGAGGACCCAGGATCTCCGAAGGCCGCAAGGATCGACAACCTCGCCGCCGCACTCCTCCCCCAGATACGGAGATCATGGGTAGCCGGGACAAGCCCGGCTATGACGTTCGGGGGAGGGGGAGCATCTGGGTGGCGAGGTCTCTCAGAACTTCGGCATGCTCGGCAGGCCCATGCCGGCCAGGGGACCGGCGGCGTCGCGCATCAGTTGGGTCTGCTGGGCGTCGAGCTTGCGCTTGGCGTCGGCGTGGGCGGCCACCACCAGGTCGGAGATCACCTCGCCCTCGCCCGGGGCCAGCAGGCTCTCGTCGATCTCGACGGAGGCCAGTTCGCCAGTGCCCTTCAGGGTCAGCTTGACCATGCCGCCGCCAGAGATGCCTTCGATGGTCAGGGCCGCCAGCTGTTCCTGGGCCTGCGCCAGTTTCTGCTGCATGGCCTGGGCCTGTTTCATCAGGCCGCCCAAGTCTTTCATCGTGTCCTCGCGAGGTTAATCGTCGTCTTCAGGGGTCTCGAGCGCCGGTGCCACCTCGGGAACCGGCAGGCTGCGGATGCTGACGATCTCGGTTCCGGGGAAGCTCTGCATCACCGACAGGATGAAGGGATCCTGCTCGATCTGGGCGCGAACCTCGCCTTCCTCACGCTTCTGCCGCTCCCACTGGCTCTCGGCGCCACCACCACCGCGGGCGGCGATCAGCCAGGGCTGGCCAGTCCATTCCCGCAGGCGCCCGATCAGGCGCTGGGCCAGGTTGGAGGGGGCACCGGGGGCGGGTTCGAACTCGATGGCACCGGGCCGGAAGCTGACCGGGCGCACATAGCGCTCCACGTCCAGCCGCAGGGAGATGTCGCGCTTCTTCTCGATCAGGGCGATGACATCGGCGAAGGACTGCAGGACCGGAGGTACCTCGGCTGCCTGGGGTTCTGGCGCCAGCATCCGGGCCTGGGCCGTGACCGAACCGCCGCCGCCGCCGCCCGAGCTTGCGCCGCCGCCGCCGCCTGAGGGTCCAGCCCCGCCCGAGGCGGGATCGCCGGTCTGTAGGCGTTTCAACGCCTCCTCAGGTCCGGGCAGATCGGCCGCATAGGCCAGGCGGATCAGGGCCATGTCCACGGCGGCGGCCGGATCGGGACTGCGGCGCACCTCGTCATGGGCCCGGAGCAGCATCTGCCAGAGCCGCGACAGGGTTCCGGCCGAGACCGCCGCCCCGATGGCGGCCAGGCGGGCGGCCTGTTCCTTGGGCAGGATCAGGGCATGGACCCCGATGGCCTTGGCGACGGAGGCTGAGTGGGCGTGCTCCAGCAGGTCCAGCATCACCTGGCCCGGGTCGGCCCCATAGCCATAAAGGGTGCGGAAGGTTTCTATGGCCGGACCGGCCTCGCCCCTCAGGGCCTGTTCGAACAGGGCGATGGTCTGGGCCCGGTCGGCCAGGCCCAGCATGTCGCGGATCAGGGTGGCGGGCACCGTCTGGCCAGGCTCGCCCTGGACAATGGCCTGGTCCAGCATGGACTGGGCATCGCGCACAGACCCCTCGGCGGCCCGGGCAATCAACAACAGGCCCTCGGCGTCGACCCGCGCGCCCTCAGCTTCCGAGATCATCTCCAGGTTCTTGACGATGACGTCGGGCTCCACCCGGCGCAGGTCAAACCGCTGGCAGCGGGAGAGGATGGTCACCGGCACCTTGCGGATCTCGGTGGTGGCGAAGATGAACTTCACGTGCGGCGGCGGTTCTTCCAGGGTCTTCAACAGGGCGTTGAAGGACGAGGTGGACAGCATGTGCACTTCGTCGATGATATAGACCTTGTAGCGCGCCTCCACCGGGGCATAGCGCACCCCGTCCAACAGTTCGCGCATGTCCTCCACCTTGGTGCGGCTGGCGGCGTCCAGCTCCAGCACGTCCATGTGCCGCCCCTCGATGATCGCCTTGCAGTGGCGGCCATCGACGGTGAGATCCAGGGTCGGGGTGTGGATGGTATCGGTGTCGTAGTTCAGGGCCCGGGCCAGCAGGCGGGCGGTGGTGGTCTTGCCCACCCCCCGCACCCCGGTGAGCATGAAAGCATGGGCAATGCGGCCGGTGGAAAAGGCGTTGGTCAGGGTCCGAACCATGGCCTCCTGGCCATAGAGATCCTGGAAGGTGCGGGGCCGGTACTTGCGCGCGATGACCGTATAGGCCGCCGAGCCTTCCTGCAGCGTCGGGGTCACGGGCACGGGCGCGCCGAACATGTCGGCGGTGTCGGGATCCCGCTCGGGGATCTCTGGGTCGGGCGAGAGATCTTCGTCAGCCATGCGCCCCGCGCCCGCCGGGCGCTTTCGTTCTGAAGGTAGGGTGGAGACCGAACGACGACCCGGAGCGAAACTCGTTGCGGCTGCTTCCTTCCGGACCTGACCGGGTTGGCGAGGCGTCCGCCCGTCGCCGATCTCCACCCCCTATATCGCGACCTTGGGGGTCGCGCGCAAGTCGGAGCAACGCTAAGAGACCTTTCATGGCTCTTTCTTCTTTCCAGAACACCTTCGCCGGAAACCCCCTGAACCGCGCCAGCGAGCGCCGTAAGGACGAGGCCTGGCTTGCCGAACAACTGATGTCGGACCAGTCGCTGGGGATCGCGATCTGGAACGGCAAGCCCCTGGTGGAATCCACCAAGGAGGGCGGGGTGCAGATCGCCTATCTGCCATCCCGCATGGTGGCCGAGATGGCCGGTGGCGCCGAGCGCCTGCTGTTCATGGGACTTTGGAAGGAGACTGCGGTCTTTGCCCTGGATATCGAGGGCGGGGCCGATCCCGCCGATGGCCCGCTGTCGGGCCTGGGCCGGTTTGAGGATCTGCGGGGCCTGGCCATGCGCCTGCCCCACACCGACGCCGCCATCCTGGCCACAGCCAAGCAGATGTTCGAATGGCGCCGCCGCCACAAGCACTGCGCCAATTGCGGCGAGCCCTCCATGGTGGCCGAGGGCGGATGGAAGCGGGCCTGCCCCTCCTGCAATGTCGAGCACTTTCCCCGCACCGATCCGGTGGTGATCATGCTGGCGGTCCATGGCGATCGCTGCATGCTGGGACGCCAGGAGATCTGGCCCAAGGGCATGTTTTCCTCCCTGGCCGGCTTCCTGGAGCCTGGTGAGACCATTGAGGAGGCCTGCGCCCGGGAGCTGCACGAAGAGGCGGGCCTGAAGACCGCCTCTGTGGTCTATCACTCCACCCAGCCCTGGCCCTATCCCTCGTCCCTGATGATCGGCCTGATCGCCCAGGTGGAGGACGACAATGCCGTCCCCGACCAGACCGAGCTGTCGGAGGTCCGATGGTTTACAAAGGCCGAGGCCCTGGCCCTGCTGGCCGGCAAGCTGGAAAACACCTTCGCCCCCGGCTCCATGGCCATCGCCCATCAGCTCATCAAGGCCTGGGCGGAGAGCTAGAGCACGTTCCGAAAAGTTGGAACCGGTTTTCGGACCAAACGTGCGTCAAAACAAAGACCTGGAGCGGCGATCTGATTCCGTCAGATCGCAACCCGCTCTAGGCTGCGGGCGCGGGGTCGCTCAAAGCCGGCCGGCGGCGATCTTATAGACCAGGTTCCGGTCTCGCCGCCCCACCGCCACAACCACGACGGTCACCACGGCGTCATCCACCCGGTAGACCAGCCGATAGCCGGCCGCGCGGAGCTTGATCTTGTAGCAATCTGACATGCCGCTGAGCTTTGCCGACGGCACATGGGGGGCCTCCAGCCGCGCCATCAGCGCCGTCTTGAACTGGTGGCGGACATTGCCGCCCAACGCCTTCCACTCCTTCAAGGCACTGGGCAGGAATTGCAGGCTGTAGGTCACCGCGCCTCTACAGCTCGTCGAGCGTCACGGTAACGGGGGTCTCTCCGGCCCGGGCCCGCACCAGTTCGGCCAGCTCGATATCCTCCAGGCGATCCATCAGCTCTTCCCACGCCTTGGCCGGAACCAGATAAGCAGCCGGGGTATTGCGGTTCAGCACAGCCACGGGAAAGCCGCCCGCCGCCTCAATCACGGCGGTGGGGTTCTTTTTGAGATCCGAGATGCTGACGCCAGACCCGGCGAGGAGTTGATCGACCATGACCTATTATTAGGTCTTCAATCAGGTCTCGTCAAACCCAGAGGGCGTTCCAAAATGTCGGAACCGCGGGCAACGGCCTACCCCCCCCCCAATGCCCGTCATCCTAGGCCTTATGCCTAGGATCCATGATCACCGAGAGGCCGCAAGGACCCGTAGCGGCACCGTCGCACCCTCCCCCCAGACACGGAGATCATGGATCGTCGGGACAAAGCCCGACGATGACGTTCGAGGCGGGATGTCTCGGCCCTGGAGACCGAGCCAGGCACCGGCCTGACCTTCCCGGTGATGGGAAGAAAAGACGGCGGCACGCTCACCTCGCCAATATGACGCTCAGCCCGGGAATCGCGAGCTCGCTCCAGGCCCGGTCGGTGGTGATGGCCGGCAGCCCTTCGGCGATGGCGAGCGCCATGCAGGTGCGGTCGCCCAGGCCGCTGCCCTTGGATCGTGTCGCCGCAAACAGGGCCGCCGCAGCGTAGGCGTCCTGGACCTGATGCGGGCGGGTTTCTAGGTTCAGAGACTCCAGCATAGCCCGTACCACGCTCAGGGTTGTGCCGTCAGCCAGGAGCACCTTGATGGCTTCCTGCAGGTTGACCGTTGAGATCAGGGCGTCGCTGGCATAGCCCAGAATTAGGTCAGCGCCGGGCTCACCGCGCAGTAGCGCGATCACCGCCGATGCATCGAGTACGGCCAGGGCCACCTATCAGCGCCAGCGGTCGTTCTCTAAGGCCGCCTCCTGCCGTCGCTCCTCCAGGAAATCGTCACTCGAGGTGCCGTTCTTGACGTGCTGGCGATACAGCGCCTGGGCATACCGAACGCGGCTGGCCATGGAGGTGAGCTTGACCTCGTCGCCCTCCACCGACAGCGCAATGACCCCGGCCCCGGTCAGGCCGAGGGCTTCCCGTGCCGCCTTGGGGAGAACGACCCGGCCATTGGCGGCGATCCGCATGGTGAGGACTTGCGACATGAGTGGCACCTCTCGATCTTGTGTCACAGGTGGAGGTTATGCCACAAATGCCGGGCCGTCCACAGACGGAGACCGGCGCGCGCCGCAGTTGGCGCTACGCCACACCAATCCCGGCCAGGCGCAGCCCCTCGAGAACCTTCGGCTTCAAGGAGCCATCTCGGACATTGTCGAAGTAGGCCTCAGCCTGTGCTGTTAACGGATAGCAGACATCGTCCAGCGCCTGGGCCTCATCGGCCTTCCCCAGGAAACCATAGGCGGCAGCCTGCAGGGTGCAGAGTGCCGTCCGGGCAACGGGAACTTGCTCGGCGGCTTCCCGCACCAGTGGGATCGCTTCCTCGAACCGTCCGAGGAGGAACAAGGCCGTCCCTTGACCCGCCATGAAGACCGAACGCCAAGGCGAGCGCGGGTCGAGTCTCAGCCCGGTCTCAAAGGCCGCCAAGGCCTTGGTAGGGTTTGGCGCGAAGACGTTGACCCAGCCAGAGAGCCAGTGGGTGACAGAGTCACCGGGATTCATCTCCAGCGCCCGCTCAATCAAGCCGTTCACAGTGGCGATCGGCTGACCACATTGCAGGAGGCTGTAGGACGCCCATCCGATCACGCGATAGTCGTCCCGGTCGATCTGCAGGGCCCGCTGAGCCAACAACAGGCATTTCGCCATGAGGTCCTGTTGGTCGGCGCAGGCGTTCCACAGCTGAAGATTGAAACAGGCGTTGCTGCTGAGCACCATCGCCAACGCAAAGCGGGGGTCGAGCGCGATGGCCTGATCAAACAGGCTGATGGCCTCTCGAAGCTCGGCCTCATCATACTTCGCCCACATATTATGGGATCCGCGCAAGAACAGGTCATAGGCACCCTGATCGTTGGTCAGACGCGTGTTGGCATGCCGCATCTCATGGGCGTGAATGGACGCGTCGATGCGGGCGCCGACAGCACCGGCGACCTCGTCCTGCAGGGCGAACACATCCTCCAGCACCCCGTCAAAGCGCTGGGTCCAGATGGGGGTGTGCCCGTCGCCATCGAGGAGTTCGACGGCGATGCGGACGGCGTTGCCGCCCTTGCGCACACTGCCCTGGAGGACGTAGCGCACCCCCAGTTCGCGAGCGATGGCACCGCTGCTGCGGGTATCCCCACGCAGGTTGAAGCTGGTGCCGCTGGCGATCACAAACAGCGACGGGAAGCGCGACAGCGCCGAGACAATCTCGACAACCATCCCATCGGCGAAATAGTCGGCCTCCCCGGCGCCGGCCATGGTGGCGAAGGGGCGGACCACGATGGAAGGCTTGGTGGCCAGCGGTTGGGGGGCGATCTCCTGGACGGGGATCACCGGGGCCTCCTGCGGCACCTCCTGCGCCACACGCCGCCGCACATCGGCCAGGAACGCCCGCCACATCTCATCGGTGGCATCTCCGGTCCAGTGACTGAGTTCCGCCGTCTGGGTCAGCTCGAACATGATCGGCCGGTCGCAGGCCTCGATGGTGCAGGGCACCAGGGTCTTGTTCCGATCCGCCAGGGTCGCCTCAGCCCGCACCCAGCGGCTCACCACCGAACGCGGCGACCACAGCACCACCACCGCCTTGGCCGTGCGAAGTGCGGTCTCCGTCACCTCATCATAGGCCTCGCCCGACTTCAGCGTGGCATCCCACCAGACGTCGAACCCCTGGCCTGCAAAAGCCTCGGCAAACTGTCGGGCGACGGCCTGATCTTCGCGGTTGTAGGAAAGGAAGATGTCAGGCAGCGGAGGTCCCCGGATCTGTGCGCAATACGACTACAGGAGGGCGGCTCGACTGCCTACCCATCCCCAACACACCTCATCCTCGGCGCCCCCCAACGCCCGTCACCCTAGGCCTTGTGCCTAGGGCCCATGATCTCCGTGGCCCAGCAAGGATCGACGACGGCACCGTCGCACCTTTCCACCCCATACGCAGATCATGGATCGTCGGGCGACGATGACGTTCAGGAGAGCGACACCTTACCGCCCGAACAAGAGTCAAAGTCCCCCTCAGTCGGCCCTACGGGCCGCCAGCTCCCCCAGAGGTGGAGCATCTGTTTCTCCAGATCCTCCCCCAGCGCGCACCGCGACGAACGACCGCACGACGGTGCGGGCCGGAGGGGGATCGCCGTGGGCGACACGACGCACGCTGAAGCAAGAGCCAAAGTCCCCCCAATGGGCGCACATCGGTGGGGCCCCAAGCTCAGCCCAGCCGCACCTCCGCCGCAGCCAGCGCCTTGGTGGCGTCAGAGGCAAAGCCCTGGGCATTCAGGGCCTCGCACAGGGCGCTCAGACACAGCCGCACATGCCAGGGGGTGGCCGAGGCGCCCATCAGGCCGATGCGCCAGATCTGGCCCTTCAGGGGGCCGAGCCCCGCCCCCAGTTCCAGGTCCCAGCGGGCCAGGACGTGGGCGCGCACCGCGGCCTCATCTACACCCTCGGGCACGCAGACGGCATTGAGCTGCGGCAGGCGGTCGGCGGGGTCCACCAGGAAGCTCAGGCCGGCGGCTTCGATCCCGGCGGCCAGGGCCTCATGGCACCGGGCATGGCGCACAAGCACCGCCTGCTGGCCCTCTTCGAACAGGGCCACCAGGCTCTCATGGAGCCCGTAGAGGGCGTTGATAGGGGCGGTGTGATGATAGGTCCGGCCACCGTCGCCGCCCCAATAGGCCATCAGCAGGTTGAAATCCAAGAGCCAGTTGCGGACCTTGGTGGTCCGGCTCGAAATGGCGGCCTGGGCGCGGGGCGACAGGCAGATAGGCGACAGGCCGGGGGGGGCCGACAGGCACTTCTGGGTGCCGGAATAGATCACATCGGCGTCCCAGGCTGCGGCATCCACGGTGATGCCCCCCAGCGAGGTCACGCAGTCCACCACCGAGAGCGCGCCGTACTTTCGGGCCAGGGCGCAGAGGGTGCTCGCATCGCTGCGGGCACCGGTGGAGGTTTCGGCATGGACAAAGGCCAGCACCTTGACCGGTCCCTGGGCCAGGGCGGCCTCCACCTGGGCAGGGTCCACGGGCTTGCCCCAGGCAAACTCCACCTTGGTCACCTGGGCTCCGGCCCGGTCGGCCATGTCGGCCATGCGTCCGCCAAAGGCGCCGTTGATCGCCACCACCGCCCGGTCGCCGGGCTCCAGCAGGTTCATGATCGCCGCCTCCATCCCGGCGGTTCCCGGGGCCGGCAGCGGCACGCAGGCATAGCCCGGCGCATTGAACAGCCGCGACAGCCCCGCCTTGATCTCCTCCATCAGGTCCTGAAAAGCCGGGTCCAGGTGGCCGATGGTGGGCCGCCCCAGGGCCGCCAGCACCCGAGGGCTGACGTCAGAGGGGCCAGGCCCCATCAGGATGCGGCGCGGCGGCTGAAAGCTCTGCATGAATGTCCCCGTGCAAATGGCCGGGG
>JANPAO010000281.1:0-3244 GCA_031429955.1 Phenylobacterium sp.
TGGACTCCACCGAGACCGGCGGCTCGTCCTACCTGCTCCATGTCGGCCATGCGGCCCAGGCCATTGCGGCGGGCAAGTGCTCGGTGGCCCTCATCACCCTGGCCGGACGTCCCCGGCAGAACAAGTTCTTCCCCGGTGGCGGCGGGCGTCCGGGCCAACTCACCGATGGCGCGCCGGAGGCGGGTTTTGAGAACATCTATGGCGGCTCGACCCACAACACCTACGGCATGTGCGCCATGCGCCACATGTATGAGTACGGCACCACCAGCGAGCAGCTGGCCTGGATCAAGGTGGCCGCCAGCCATCATGCCCAGTGGAACCAGCATGCCTTCCTGAAGGAGGTGGTCACTGTCGAACAGGTGGTGAACTCCCGCATGATCGCCGATCCGCTGCATCTGCTGGATTGCTGCGTCGTCACCGATGGTGGGGGCGCTCTGATCGTCACCAGCCCTGAGGTGGCCAAAAGCCTGAAGCGGCCCCTGGTCAAGGTGATCGGTGCGGGGGAATCCCCCAAGGGGCCAAGTGGCGGGCGAGGCTTGGACCTGACACACTCTGGAGCCCTATGGTCTGGCCCCATCGCCTTTGGGGAGGCCGGTGTGACCCCGCAGGATATCAAGTACGCCTCGATCTATGACAGCTTCACGATCACAGTCCTGATGCAGCTGGAGGACCTCGGTTTCTGCAAGAAGGGCGAAGGCGGCAAGTTCGTCTCCGACGGCAACCTGATATCCGGGGTCGGCAAGCTGCCCTTCAACACAGACGGCGGCGGGCTCTGCAACAACCACCCCACCAATCGCGGCGGCATCACCAAGGTCATCGAGGCAGTGCGCCAGCTTCGCGGTGAAGCCCATCCCAAGGTCCAGGTCGCCAATTGCGACCTGGCGCTCGCCCACGGCACGGGCGGATCTCTCGGCACCCGCCACGGGGCGGGCACCGTCATCATGGAACGGGAGGCCTAGGATGAGCCAAGCTCAAGACAAGCCGGCCGAGGGCCGCAAGATTCCGGCCCCGGCCGTGACCATCGAGTCCAAGCCCTTCTGGGATGCGGCGGAACAGGGGAAGTTCCTGATCAAGCGCTGCAACGCCTGTGGGGAGCCGCACTGGTACCCGCGCGCCCTGTGCCCCTTCTGCTTTTCAGACGACACCGTCTGGGAGGAAAGCCCCGGCGAGGGGGTGATCTATACCTATAGCGTGATGTACCGCTCGCCCGCCGGGCCCTATGCCATTGGCTACGTCACCCTGAACGAAGGCCCGGCCGTCCTAACCAACTTCGTCGACTGCGACCTTACCAAGTTGGCCATCGGCCAGCAGGTGAAGGTGAAGTTTCAGGCGACGGAGGGCGGCCCCCCCGTGCCGGTGTTCACGCCGATCTAGCTGGAGACGAGGCTGCTTCCATACTCGGAGAAGCAGCCTTGAGGCTGTGGGTCGGGCGAGGCGCGCGCTACGCCCCCGACTCAACGTGCGCCTTGAAATTGTCCAGAATGGAAAGCCAACCGTCCCGTTGCTCTTCTACTGAGTTTTCGGTTTCTGCGTCGAAGGTGACTCTGACGGTCACGCCCTGTGGGCCCGCGAGGAATTCCACGGTGGCAGTCCGGTCACCAAAGACATACTCGACCCGACGGTAGGGATCGACGGCAGTGTAGGTTCCGGCGAAGTCAAAGCCGAAACTACCGTCCTTAGCTTCCATGCGCGAGGAGAACTCGCCGCCGACCCGCAGGTCCACGGCGGCCCGGGTCGTGTGCCAGTCCTCCGAGGCCGAGTTCCACTGCATGATGTCGGCTGGTGAGAAATAGGAACCCCAGACCTTGGCAATTGGGGCAGAGACCTGGGTTTCAATGGTGATGTTCATGCTGAGGCTCCTTTGACAGTTCTCTCCCAGGACGGCTCAAGTCTTCTCACTCCGACATCACCCTGCAATTTTTTGCTCAGCCCCGCACCGTTCCTCGGCGATAGCCACTAACCTTTGCAGGAGGTCGGCAGCGCCTCAACAGATCCCTATTCCTGCGCCTTGGCGGCCTTGTTCAGGTCCGGCGCGTTGGGAGAGTTCAGCGCAGCACCCGCCTGAGCCCCGGCCTTCAACGCCTCGGTGGCCCCTTCGTGGGAAAGGATCTTGCTGAGCACCGCCTGACCTGCACGGTCGAACCATTCGCGGTTCTCGATCACGTATTGCCGCGAGGCGCGATAGCCCTCCAGCAGACCGTGGATCTCGGGGATGACATAGCGCGCCACCAAGTCCCAGCTCTTGAGGGTGTTTTCGCGGTTTGCCCAGTCATGGGCGAACCCCAGCACGGTGCCAAAGCCCCCTGCAGAGGCTGCGAGTTTACGGATGGCGGCGATCAGGTCGTCGGGCGTGCCGATCACCGAGGCCGCCCCATCGACAAAGGCGGTCTCGTCCACCGCCTGGTCGGGGGTTTTGAATTCGTGGGCGCCGGGCCGCATCAAGGTGCCGACTGTGTACTCATTGTGCCACTTCATCAGACCCTGACCGGCTTGGGCGCGGGCTTCCTCGCGGGTCTCGGCAATGTGCCAAGACATCAGCACTCGCCAATCCTTGCGGTCGATAACCTTGCCCGACTTTGCGGCAGCCTGTTCGGCAAACCCCCATTGTGTCGGAAGGGCCGCAAGGCCGGCGTCAGAATTGGAGCCGATGGAGAGCACGCCCATGCCGTATTTGCCAGCCAAGGTCATGCCCGAGGGGCTGATGGACGAGGCGGTGACCATGGGCATCTCTTCTTGCAGGGGGAAGAGTTGTAGGCGGGCGTCCTGCAGGGTGAACCAATCGCTCTGGTGGGTGACACGCTCCCCGGCGAACAGGCGCTTGATCACCCCGATGGCCTCATCCTGGCGATCGCGCTGAGTCATCGGATCGATCCCCAGGGTATAGGCGTCGGAGGGCAAGGCACCGGGCCCGGTGCCGAAGATCACCCGCCCGCCGGTCATGTGATCGAGCTGCACCATCCGCTGGGCGATGTTGAAGGGATGGTGATAGGGCAGCGACACCACCCCGGTGCCCAAACGGATGCGGTGGGTGTTTTCCCCAACGGCGGCCAGGAACATCTCGGGCGAGGCAATCACTTCCCAACCGGTGGAGTGGTGCTCGCCGACCCAGAACTCATCAAAGCCCAGGGCGTCCAGGTGGGCGGCGAACTTGATGTCGTTGCGCATCTGCAGCATCGGGTGCTCGCCGATGGGGTGGTGAGGCGCAAGGAAGGCGCCGAATTTCATGCGGGCCATGGGGCTCTCC
>JANPAO010000282.1:0-8752 GCA_031429955.1 Phenylobacterium sp.
GCCAAGATCCATGACGTGGCCATGATCCCCGGAACCCGCCACGCCCAGGGCGGGACCCTGGACATCCCCCTCGCCCAGGGCTCGGCGAGCGTGACCTTTGCCCCCTTCATGACCTTCCTGATGCGGGGCATCGGTTACGGCCACCCAGAGTGGCGGCATGGGGCCTACAAGGGAGCTCTCGTCGTGGCCCGCGAGGATATCGATCTGGCCAGCACCAATATGGCCAGCCCCGAAAACTGGCACATCCAAGCCCTCAGCCGGGTGACCATGAGCGCGCCTGGCACTGAATCCATGTCGGGAATGGGGGTCTTTGAGCAACTGATCGCCGGGCCTTATCGACCCTATGGCATCGGCTAAACCGGCCCGACCAAAGCCCCCACCTGCACGGCAAGGCTTGCCTTAGGGGTCGCCCCCTTGGCACAGTGGTGCCATTGACCGTCCTATCTGGCGTGATTTGCGCCACGTTTTGAAAGCTATGACTTTGACGATTACGGCGACGGCGGCGGTTTCAGCCGCGGCGAGCAGTCCTATGGCCTCGGTAGAAGCTCTGATCGAGGGCCTTGCTAGCGTCGGCTACATTGCCTCGCGGCGCATTGCCACGGCGCTCTACATGGCAGTCCACCTGCAAAAACCTATCCTGGTGGAGGGCTCCGCTGGGGTCGGCAAGACCGAGCTGGCGCTCTCCACAGCGGCCCTCCTCGGCCTGCCTCTGATCCGCATGCAGTGCTACGAGGGCCTGGATGAGTCCAAGGCCCTGTACGAGTGGAAATACGGCAAGCAACTGCTCTACACCCAGATCCTCAAGGACCGGATGGGTGCCCACCTGTCGGACGCCGTAGACATGGACGCCGCCATGGACCGCCTGCACGGCATGGGCGACCTGTTCTTCTCCGAGCCCTTCCTGGAGCCGCGGCCGCTGATGAAGGCCCTGCAGGAGGATGACGGCTGCGTCCTCCTGATCGACGAGATCGATAAGTCCGATGAGGCCTTTGAAGCCTTCCTGCTGGAGGTGCTCTCGGCCTATCAGGTCTCGATCCCCGAGCTGGGGGTGCTGAAGGCCAAGACACCGCCCATCGTCTTCCTGACCTCCAACAATGTGCGCGACCTGGGTGACGCCCTGAAGCGTCGCTGCCTGCACCTGCATATCCCTCTGCCGGACGCGGCCCTGGAACGCAGGATTGTCGCCAGTCGCGTGCCGGGCATCGAGGCAACCCTGACCCACGAGCTGGTGGGGTTTGTTCAGTCCCTGCGTACCCTTGATCTGCGCAAGTCACCGTCGATCTCCGAGACCGTCGATTGGGCCCGCGCCCTGATCCTGCTGAACGCCGAAAGCCTGGACGGTGATGTGGTTCGCGACAGCCTCAATGTGCTGCTAAAGTTCGAGCAGGACATCGCCGCGGTGGAACCGCAGATCGTCGAGCTGATCCGTCGGCCCCTCGCCTAGGACACCGCCATGCAAGGGGCGATGGAAGACTTTCTGCGGGCGTTGAGGGCAGCCGACGTCAAGGTGTCGCCCGTCGAGGCCATCGACGCGCACCTCACGGTGGCCAAGGTCGGCTTTGCCGACCGCGAACTGTTCAAGGACGCCCTCTGCGCCACCCTGGCCAAGACCGCCGACGAGGTGACCCGGTTCGACGAAACCTTCGAGACCTTCTTCGCCCGCCAGACCTTCCAGATGGAGCCCCCGCCCCCGAGCGACGGCGAGGCCGGGGACACGCCGCCGGAGGTCGCCGACTCCGAACTGGCCCAGATGCTGCTGAACGGCGATGTCTCAGGCCTGGCCCAGGCCATGGAGGCCGCCGCCCAGCGGGCCCAGGTCTCTTCGATCCGCCTCTCCACCCAGCGCAGCCGGTTGACGCGCAAGATGCTGGAGGAGATGGGTCTGGCGCAGATCGAGCAGATCATCGCCGCGGCCAAAAAGCTTCAAGACGCCCGCAGCCAGGCCCTGGTGGGGCGGCTTGAGGCCGGCAGGAAGGCCCTGACCGAAGAGGCTCAGCGCTATGTGGACCGTCAGCACGAGCTCTTTGCCGCCGAGAGCGGCAAGAACCTCCGCGAGGAACTCCTGGCCCGCAAGGCCCTGAATGCCGAGGGCGGCATTGATCCCGCCGACCTGGTGATGATGCAGGCCCTGGTGACGAAGATGGCCAAGCGGCTGGCCGACCGCTACTCCCGCCGTCGCAACCGCGCCCGCCGTGGGCACCTGGATGTCCGCCGCACCTTGCGCCGTTCCATGGCCTATGGCGGCATACCCTTTGAGATCGTCTGGAAAACTCAGAAGGTCGAGAAGCCCAATATCGTGGCCATCTGCGATGTGTCCAAATCGGTGGCCGCCGCCGCCCAGTTCCTGCTGACCTTTCTCTACAGCCTCAATGAGGTGGTGGACCGCATGGAGGCCTTCGCCTTCTCCGGGCGGATGATCAGCGTCAATGACCTGCTGGACGACAACAAGGTCGAGACCGCGATCCTGGAGGTGCTCAAGAAGATCGGCTTCCAGCAGACCGACTACGGCAAGAGCCTTGAGGACTTCTGCGAACAGCACCTGGACAAGATCGACCGCCACACCACGGTGATCTTCCTAGGCGATGCCCGCTCCAACTATGCCGATCCCCGGATCGACCTGTTTGCCACGATCCAGAAGCGCTGCCGCGCCATGATCTGGTTGAACCCCGAGCCGGAGAGCTATTGGGGCCAGGGCGATAGCGTCATGCAACGCTATGAGCGCTTCTGCCACGTGGCCAAGCCCTGCAACACCCTGGGCCAACTGGAGCGGATCATCGAGGACGTGCTGCGGACCTATATTCCGAACTAGCGCTTCCCCACCGTCCCAAAGGGCCAATCGACCCCGGTCCGGATCATGCCATCGTTGTAGTAGACCGGACGCCCCGGAGCCCGGTAGCGGCTCACCGCAGGGGCGGGACGGCGAAACTTGCGGTTGGCGCGCAGGACAACGCCTTGCGTTTCATAAACCGCAGGGCCTGCAGCGATCCGGCCACCGTCGCCCGCCGGCTGCGATGACGGGCTGTAGGGCTGCGCAAGGGCGGGCGCGCCACTTGCGGCAATCAGCAGGGTCAATCCGGTGATCAGCGGCAACCGCATAGCGCACCTCGGAAGGGGACCAGCGCGAAGGTGCGCTGTTGGCAGGTCATACAGTCGGACCGACGCCTCCCAGCGTCAAGTCGCCGGCGAGCTCACCACGAGTCGATCCACGGCAACTTCTTACCTGTGCGCACAGGAACCGGCGGCAGGGATTTCAGACCCGCCACCACCCAACGCCGGGTATCAGCAGGGTCAATGACGTCATCCAGGTCGGTGCCGGCCCCGCGCGCCAGGGCCTTTCCAGCGGCATAGGCCCGCGCCACCCGCTCATCGAAGCTCCTCTTGCGTTCCACCGGATCGGCGATGGCCGCCAGCTCATTGCGATAGCCCAGCTTGACCGACCCCTCCAGGCCCATGCCGCCGAACTCGCCGGTGGGCCAGGCGACGCAGAACATCGCCGCCTGATAGCTGCCACCGGTCATGGCGATGGCCCCGAGCCCATAGCTCTTACGCAGGATCACCGAGAAGATCGGCACAGTCAGGTTGGCCCCGATGACAAACAGCCGCGAGCAATGGCGGATCAGGCCGGTCTTCTCCGCCTCCGGCCCCACCATGTTTCCCGGCGTGTCCGACAACGACAGCAGCGGGATATCGAAGGCCTCGCAAAGCTGCATGAAGCGGGCGGCCTTATCCGAGGCATCGGCGTCGATAGCCCCACCGATGTGGTGGGGATTGTTGGCAAACACCCCCACGGGTCGGCCCTCGATGCGGATGAAGGCGGTGATCATGGCCAGGCCGAACTTGGGCCGCAGTTCCAGCACCGAGCCCTCGTCGGCGATCAACTCGATCACCTTACGCACATCATAGACCCGCAGCCGGTTCTCCGGGATCGAGCGGCGTAGCAGCCGTTGGTCGGCGCAGGTCCAATCGGCCACCGGCCCCTGGAAATAGGCGATGTACTGTTTGGCCAGGCGCACGGCGTCGGCCTCGTCGTCGGCCAGGACATCAATGGTGCCATTGGCCTGCATGACCTTCAGGGGCCCGATTTCCTCAGGCCGGAACACCCCCAGGCCGCCGCCCTCCACCATGGCCGGGCCACCCATGCCGAGCGCCGAGTCCTTGGTGGCGATGATCACGTCGCAGCAGCCGAGGATGGCGGCGTTGCCCGCAAAGCAGCGGCCGGAATTGATCCCCACCAGAGGCACGGCGCCGGACAGCCGGCCCCAGAACTCGAAGCCCCGGGTGAAGCCGCCGCCCTCGGTGTCGCCCGGCCGGCCACCGCCGCCCTCGGTGAAGAAGACCGTCGGCACCCGCCAGCGCAGGGCCAGCTCGCTCATCCGGTCGAGCTTCTCGTGATTGTGCGCGCCCTGGGTGCCGGCCAGCACCGTATAGTCATAGGCCATCACCGCGACCCGAGCCTTGTCTTCGGGGAACAGGGTGCCGTTGACCTGGCCCAGGCCCATGACCATGCCGTCGGCCGGGGTCTGGGCGATCAGTTCGTCGAGGGTGTGGCGCTTGCGTCGGGCCGCGACCGTCAGCGCGCCATACTCTGTGAAACTGCCGGGATCACAAAGGTCCTCGACGTTCTCTCGGGTGGTCCTCTGGCGGGTCTTGCGTCGACGGGCCACAGCCTCGGGTCGCGCGCCGTCCAGGGTCAGGCGATGGCGCTCCAGCACCTCAGCCAGGTCGGGGCGAATGTGGTCGAGATCCACCACAGCCTCGACCTCGTGAGCCCCGCCCTCTAGCTCGACTTCCTCCAGATAGGCCATGGGGTGGTCTTCGAAGACGGTATCGCCCGGGGCCACGATGATCTCGCGCACCACGCCCGATAAGGCCGCAGCGACCACATGTTCCATCTTCATGGCTTCCATGATGAACAGCGGCTGCCCCGCACGAACGGTCTCGCCGATCGCCACCGAGAGGGCGACAACCGTCCCCTGCAAGGGTGCGCGCAGAGCCCTCGTGCCCTCGGGTCCTTCGACCTCCAGCTCCTGCGCCTCGACAGTGGCGGGTTGTTCCTTGCCCAGGGTCAGCACCGCCAAGGGATCGGTCGCATCGACCTGAACGCCAGCGCGCCGAACCTGCCCTGGCACTGCCGTTTCGAAGTAGCGCCGAGGCACCTCGGACGTCGCCGCAAGGTCGGCCATCCGGGTCTCGATGAAACGGGTATGGACCTCGCCCAGTGCCACGGCAGGGTGGGCCAGCACGCTTTGCAGAAAGTCGATATTGGTGGGGGCACCGACAATCTTGAATTCTGAGAGCGCCCGACCGGCCTTGGCCACGGCCACCGGCAGGCCACCTGCGCCCACATGGACAATCAGTTTGGCCAGCAGGGAATCATAGCGGGTGCTGGTGCGATAGCCGGCATAGCCGAACCCATCAACCCGGACGCCGGGTCCAGACGGTGGTTCATAGGTGGTCAACAGACCACCGGCTGGCCGCGCCGTCCCGTCTGTACCCATGGTTTCCAGGTTCACCCGGGCCTGAACGGCGGTCCCCCGTGGCGACGGAACCTCGGCCTGTGTCAGGTGGAGATCGGCCAAGGACCGGCCCCGCGCCACCTGGATTTGCAAACCCACCAGGTCCAGACCGAGCACCGCCTCGGTGACCGTATGTTCCACCTGCAGGCGGGGGTTGGCCTCGATGAAGACCACACGCGGGTTGTCGCCGGTCTCCACCAGGAACTCCACGGTTCCCAGGCTCCGATAGTTGGCAGCGCGACCGAGCGCGACGGCGGCCTCGAACAGTTGCTGCCGAAGCGCCGGAGGCAGCGAGACGGCCGGGGCGATCTCCACCACCTTTTGTCGTTGCCGTTGCAGGCTGCACTCGCGGTCCCAGAGGTGGGAGACGGCCACCCCGTCGCCCAGGATCTGCACCTCGATGTGGCGCGCCTGGGGCAGGAACTGTTCGACATAGAGCGCCCCGTCGCCAAAGGCTGCCAGGGCCTCCGACGCGCACCGCTCGAAGGCCTGTTCCAGGTCCTCCACCGCCTGGACCGGTCGCATGCCGCGTCCGCCACCGCCAGAGACAGCCTTGACCATCACCGCACCGCCCGGGCCCAGGCTGGTCAGAAAGGCCCTGGCCTCCTCCAAGGTGGTCGGGCCGTCCGTCCCCGGCAAGATTGGAACGCCACAACGAGCCGCCAAGGCACGAGCACGGCCCTTGTCGCCAAACAGATCCAAGGTCTCGGGCGAGGGGCCCACGAAGGTGACGCCTGCCGCCGCGCAGGCCCGTGCGAAGGCGGCGTTCTCGCTGAGAAACCCGTAGCCTGGATGGATCGCGTCGGCCCCATGGGCCTTGGCGACCTCCAGGATCTGGAACCCGTCGAGATAGGCACCTGGCCCAGACCCCTGCAACGCCGCCGACACGTCCGCCGTCCGGGTGTGCAGAGAGGACGAGTCGTCCTGAGCATAGACCGCCACCGTGGCGATCCCCATCTCCGCTGCGGTGCGGGCAATACGCACCGCAATCTCGCCGCGGTTGGCGATCAACAGCTTCTTCACCCGTCGTGTCCCCTAACGTCCTGCGGCGATCTGGTACCGTCTGTGTCTTGGCCGGCGTCGCGCCCTTAGCCAGTCTTCAAGGCCTCGGTGTCGATCGGCAGGCTGCGAACGCGCTTGCCCACGGCGGCGAAGATCGCATTGCAAAGCGCCGGTGGGGCCGGCGGCAGGGCGGGTTCGCCCAGGCCGGTGGGCAGATTGTCGGAGATCAGGAACTCCACCTCCACCGGCGGCGCATCGGCCATCCTCATCAGGGGATAGTCAGCAAAGTTGCTTTGCACCGCCTGGCCGCCCTCAATGGTGATCTTCTGACCCAGGGCACCAGACAGCCCGTCAAGCACCGAACCCTGAACCTGGTTGATAGCACCGGCGGGGTTGACGATCTGCCGCCCCACATCGGCCACGACCCAGACCTTGTCGACCTTCACCGAGCCATCGCCGGCCACCGTCGCCTGGACCACCTCAGCAAAGTAGCCCAGGTGGCTGTAGTGGAAGGCCACGCCCATCCCTGTGCCCTTCGGAAGAACGGTCTTGCCCCAGCCGGAGGTCTCGGCGACCCGCTTGAGCACGGCGCGCATGCGGTCGGCGGCATAAGGATCAACGAAGGCCGTGCCCACCAGGCCCTTGTCTCCCAGCAGTTTCAGGCGGAAGGCCACGGGGTCAGCATTGGCCGCATGAGCCAATTCATCGATGAAGGATTGGATGACGAAGGCTAGGGCATTGGCACCCGGAGCCCGCAGCGGGCCGGTGGGTACGCCGGTAGGGATCATCGACAGGTCGTATCGGAAGTTGGGCAGGAATCGGGCCGGGAATTCGGCCCGCGACATGTTGGCGCTGACCGACATCTTGCCGTCGGTGACGAGGCTGACGAAGTGATCGCGCCAGGCGGTGATCGCACCCGCGTCATTGAGCCCTGCCGAGAGGAAGTGGTAGCCGGCCGGACGATAGAAATCGTGCCGCATGTCATCTTCCCGGGTCCACAGCAGCTTGACCGGGGCCACGCACTGTTTGGCGATCCAGGCGGCTTCCACCATGTAGTCGTTGAGCAGGCGCCGTCCAAAGCCACCCCCACAGCGGGTCATGTGCAGGGTGATGTCCGAGGCGGCCATGCCGAGCGTCTTGGCCACAAGTTGGCGGCCGACCTCGGGGTTCTGGGTCGGGGCCCAAAGCTCCAGCTTGCCGTCCTTGTAGTGCGCGGTGCAGTTTTGGGGCTCGAGTGGGGCGTGGGCGAGGAAGGGATAGGCATAGGCCGCATCAACGGTCTTGGCCGCAGTCGCCATGGCGGCGGTGACGTCGCCGTCGTTGCGTTCGGTGCGCAGGGGCGGGCCCTTGGACAGAGCAAGGGCCTGGGCATCATAGCCCGCCGTAGACTGCTGCGCCGTCGGATGATCGGCCCACCGGATGTTGAGCGCCTCGCGGCCCTTTTTGGCCTGCCACCAACTGTCGGCGACCACCACCACACCGGGCAGAAGTCCGGTGAGATCAGCGCCACCTTCCACGATAAAGGCTTGCCGCACACCCTTGACCTTTTGGGCCGCAGCGAGGTCAGCAGCGGCGACCTTTGCCCCGAACACCGGTGCCTTCTCAAAGGTGGCGTAGAACATGCCTGGAAGCACGACATCGATGCCAAACAGGGGCTTGCCTGAGACTAGGCCGGCGGAGTCGACCTGGGGGGTGAACTTGCCGATCAGGCGGTAGTCCTTGGGATCCTTCAAGGTCAGGGTCTTGACGTCCGGCGCTGGCAGGGTCGCGGCCTTGGCGGCTAGAGATCCATAGGTAGCCTTGCGCCCACTGGCCTTGTGATACACGACCCCCGACGCCGTCGTGCACTCGGCCACAGGCACGTTCCAGGTCTGGGCAGCCGCTGTCAGGATCATGGCCCGACCCGCTGCGCCGACCCGTCGCAGTTCATCCCAATACATGGGCGTCGCCAGACTGCCGCCGGCGATCTGTCGGCCATAGGTGGCCGCGTCGCCATCCGCTTGGCGGGTGGTGACAAGAGCCCAATCAACGTCGAACTCCTCGGCGACGAGCATCGGCAGCGAGGTCTTCACACCCTGGCCGATCTCCGGGTTCTTGGAGACGATCGTCACCCGGTTGTCGGGAGTCAGGCTGACATAGGTGTTCAGCTTTGCCGCACCGCCGGCTGCCTTGGCGGTGCCGATAAGGTTGAAGGACAGCACCAGGCCACCAGCCATGGCACCGGTCTTGAGGAA
>JANPAO010000283.1:0-1535 GCA_031429955.1 Phenylobacterium sp.
GCCATCTCGGCCGGCGAGCTGGAGATCGGCGAAAAGGGGCGGGGCGGCTGGTGGGGCTGGAGCGAGGGCAAGCGGGCCATGGAGTGCCTGTTCTGGGCCGGCGAGGTCACCAGCGCCACCCGGCGCGGCACCTTCGAGCGGGTCTATGGCCTGCCCGACGACGTCCATCCCAAGTCGGTGCGCGAGGCTCCCACCCCGCCGAGGGACGAGGCCCAAAGGCAACTGATCGCCATCGCCGCCTGCGCCCAGGGCGTGGCCACCGAGCGCGACCTGAGGGACTATTTCCGCATGCCGGTGGCCGAGACCAAGCTGCGGATCGCAGAACTGGTGGAGGCCGGAGACCTGATCCCGGTCAGCGTCAAGGGCTGGGACCAGCCGGCCTGGATGGACCCAGCCGCCCGGACCCCGCGCAAGATCACCGCCAATGCCCTGCTCTCGCCCTTCGACAACCTGCTCTGGTTTCGCGAGCGCACCGAGCGTGTGTTTGGCGTCCGAGTCCGGCTGGAAATCTACACCCCGGCCCACAAGCGCGTGCACGGCTACTATGTCCTGCCCTTCCTGCAAGGGGAGGCCATCACCGCCCGCGTGGACCTGAAGGCCGACCGCAAGGCTGGCGTCCTGGTGGTGCAGTCCGCGCACGCCGAGCCCTGGGCCGATGCGGCGACGCCGAGCCTGCTGGCGCAGGAACTGCAGCTGATGGCGGGCTGGCTGGGACTCGACACTGTGCGTGTCGAGCCCAAAGGCGACCTGGCGAAGGCCCTGGCGGCCTCCTTGGGTTGAGGGCCTGGCGTCGGGTGGGTCGATGGGTGGGTGAGGGATCGACGTCGTCATCCCCATGTCATCCCGGTTTCCGCCGCAGGCGGAAGACCGGGACCCATACTCACCGATTTCTCCGGCTTGCCCCGCGTCTATGGGTCCCGGACAAGGCTTCGCCTTTCCGGGATGACACCGTTGTTTGGGGGCATCCCATAGCCCATCATGGATCGTCGGGACGAGGCGCCACGATGACGTTCAGAGGGGATGCCCCTACCCCGCGCCCATCGTCACCGCGTGCAACCTCGCATAGGCGCCACCCCGGCTCACCAGATCGGCGTGCCGGCCCTCCTCGATCACCTGGCCGTTCTCGAACACCAGGATGCGGTGGGCGTTGCGGATCGTCGAAAGGCGGTGGGCGATGACGATGGTGGTGCGGCCCACCATCAGTTCCTCCATCGCCGCCTGCACCTCCCGCTCGGTCTCCACATCCAGGGATGAGGTGGCCTCGTCCAGCACCAGGATGGGCGCGTCGGCCAGGAAGGCGCGGGCGATCGCCACCCGCTGACGCTCACCCCCCGACAGCTTGACGCCGCGCTCCCCCACCAGGGTGTCGTAGCCCAGGGGCAGCTTGGTGATGAAGTCGTGGGCCCGCGCACGCCGGGCGGCGAGCGCAATCTCCTCGGCCGTGGCGTCCGGCCGGGCATAGCTGATGTTCTCGGCCAGGCCCCGGTGAAACAGGGCTGGGTCCTGCGGCACCACCGCGATCGCGCGTCGCAGCG
>JANPAO010000284.1:0-1755 GCA_031429955.1 Phenylobacterium sp.
CGATGTCCAAGGCCACCTCCCGCAGGGCTTCGTCGGAATTGGCGAAGTCCATCTGGTAGGTCTTCTTGTCGCCCGGATTATCGACCGAACCGGTCCCCAGCTTGCCCGAACCAATCGCCTCCCGGTAAGGCCCGTAGAAGGCCGAGGCATATTTGGCGGCATAGGACATGATCATAACATTTTGAAGTCCGACGCTTTCTAAGGCGGATCTTAAGGCCCCACATCGGCCATCCATCATATCTGACGGGGCCAGGATGTCGGCGCCGGCCTCCGCCTGCATGATCCCCTGGCGCACCAGGGTCTCGATGGTGGGGTCATTGAGGATCTGGCCGTTCTCGATCAGGCCGTCGTGTCCGTGGTCGGTAAAGGGGTCCAGGGCCACATCGCAGAGGATCCCAACCTCGGGAGCGGCGTCCTTCATGGCCTTTACCGCAGTGGCCACCAGGCCGTTTGGGTCATGGGCCATGGAGCCCCTGGCGTCCTTCTTGGCCCCATCGATGTGGGGGAAGATGGCAATGGCCGGGATGCCTAGTTTCCGAGCCTCAACAGCGGCTTGCGCCGCCCCCTTGACGCTGACCCGGGCGATGCCGGGCATGGAGCCCACTGGAATCTCGCCGTCGCCCTCATGGACCACCATCGACCAGATCAGGTCGGAGGGCGTCAGCACACTCTCACGCACCAGACGACGGACCCAGTCGGCCTGGCGCAGGCGGCGGAGGCGCAGGGCGGGGTAGGCAGCGAGATGGGCGTTGGTCATGAGCGGTCCTTAAGCGCCTGGCGTGGTCAGGCCAATCCCCCGCGCCGAGACCAGGCGAATGAACCCGATGGCGGGGGCGGCTATCAGCCAAAGCCCGGCCAGCAGGGACAGGACAACGGCACTCACCAGCAGCACCACAATTCGCCCGTCGAACTGCAGCCGTGAGAGATCGATGTTGACGGTGTTCATGTCCTGCCAGCCATTGACCCTTGTGAACTCCAGAAGCTCGCCCACCCCACTGATCAAGGCGCCAAGACCGCAGGCCCCGGCCGCTATGGTCAGGGCGAAGGCCACCCAGAAGATGCGGATCTGGAAGTCGTGGTGCGAGCGAAGGGCCGGTAGTGCCTCATCGCGCTGGGAATAGGCAATGATCACCGCAATCAGGGCGGGGACCCCGGCGAAGAAGATCGCCGCAAAGAGCAGTCCGTAATTCACCAGGGCGAGATTTCTCGCCGCCTCCGGGCCTCGCCCAGTCAGTTGATCGGTCATGTTGCCGCTCCGGCCGCGTTGCGCGTCGTTGACAGGGTGCGCCCGTCGCGCGAGTTGCTCAAGTCAACCGCTTCGAGGCTCTCATGGATTTTACCCTCACCGCCGACCAGCGTGCCATCGAGGACGCCGCCCGGCAGTTTGCCACCGCCGAGCTCCAGCCGCACTCAGCCCACTGGGACGAGGAGAAGATCTTCCCCGTGGAGGCGCTGCGCATGGCCGCAGGCCTTGGCTTTGCCGGGCTCTATGTGCGGGAGGATGTCGGGGGTTCGGCCCTCAGCAGGCTGGATGCCTCCATCGTCTTTGAGCAGCTCAGCCAGGGCGATGTGGCCACGGCGGCCTTCCTGTCGATCCACAACATGGTCGCCTGGATGATCGACCGCTTCGGGTCGCAGGACCTGCGGCAGCGCTACCTTCCGCGGCTCACAGGGATGGAGATCATCGCCAGCTATTGCCTGACGGAGCCCGGTGCTGGGTCCGATGCTGCAGGCCTGGCCACCACCGCCCGGCGC
>JANPAO010000285.1:0-1982 GCA_031429955.1 Phenylobacterium sp.
TCGTGGGAGGAAACGACACCACGCGAAACTCCATCACCGGTGGGCTTCTGGCCTTGAACCAGCACCCGCAGGAGTACGAGAAGCTGCGGAACAACCATGACCTTGTCACCAATATGATCCCCGAGATCATCCGGTGGCAGACGCCCCTGGCGCACATGAGGCGCACCGCCCTTGCCGATGTCGAACTTGGCGGCAAGCTGATCCGCAAGGGCGACAAGGTGGTCAGGTGGTATGTTTCGGGCAATCGCGACGAGACGGCCATCGAGTCCCCCGAGCGCTTTATCATCGACCGTGAGCGCCCTCGCCAGCATCTTTCGTTTGGGTTCGGTATCCACCGCTGCGTGGGCAACCGCCTGGCGGAACTGCAACTGAAGATCGTCTGGCAGGAGATCCTCAAGCGCTGGAGCCATATCGAGGTGCTGGCACCTCCCACCCTGGTGCGATCCAGCTTCGTGAAGGGCTATGAGACCCTGCCGGTGCGAATCTTGGGGTGACGCAGAGGCACCCTTTCACCCAGGCCTGGGGTGGGTATTCTCAGCCAAGCATCCAGGAATAGGGCAGGAAACCATGGCACATCTCGATCTGGCGGCGCTCGACCAGGCCCTGGAGGCCGCCCACCTTCCGGCCCTATCTGCGGCTCTGGTGCAGATCACCGGGGATGCGAGCTGGTTGCGGCCCGAATGGAAGCCCACCTACACCCCCCTGTCTCGGGGCGACACCGGCGTGCCTGAAGTTGAACAGACCAAGATGCGCGCCCAGGCCAAGGCCGCGATCACGGCCTGGGTAGCCAAGGGGTCTCGGGCAGCCACCACGCCTGACGCCAGCACCCTTCGCGCCATGATGAGTTTCGTCGCTGGGGCTGATATTCCTGTTGAATATGCCGACTTCCTCAATGATGAACTGGCGATCGGTGGCCAGTCCAGCAAGGATCCCCAATGGACCACGCCGGTCCTGAAGGCCGCCGCGCGACGGCTGCGCGTCCTGGTGATCGGCGCGGGGATGTCAGGTCTGCTCACCGGCATTCGTCTGACCCAGGCCGGGATCGACTTCCAGATTGTGGACAAGAACGCCGACGTCGGCGGTACCTGGTTGGAGAATACCTATCCAGGCTGCCGGGTGGACAGCTCTAACCACATCTATTCCTACTCCTTCGAGCCCAACCATAGCTGGCCCCAGCACTTCTCCACCCAGCCTGTGCTGCTGGACTATTTCCGGGGCGTGGCCAATCGCTATGACCTGCGCAAGCACATCGCCTTCGAGACCAGTGTCGAGGAGATGGTCTGGGACGAGACCCGTAGCCTCTGGAAGGTGACGCTGAGAACGTCCAAGGGTGTCGAACAGGTCCTGGCCAATGCCGTGATCACAGCCGTGGGCCAACTCAATCGCCCGCGGCTGCCAGATGTTAAGGGTCGCGAGCGCTTCAAGGGACCGGCCTTTCACTCTGCCCAGTGGCGTCACGACGTGGATTTGACGGGCAAGCGGGTGGCTGTGATCGGCACGGGCGCCAGCGCCTTCCAGTTCGTGCCCGAGATCGTCGGCAAGGTCGCCAGCCTGACGGTCTTCCAACGCACGCCGCCCTGGTGCTTCCCCACGCCACACTATCATGAGGATGTGCCAGCCGGGATGAACTGGCTGCTGGAACACATTCCCTTCTATGACAAATGGTACCGGTTCTTCCTGTTCTGGATGGTGACCGACGGCCTGTTGGCCGGGGTACGGGCCGACCCCGACTGGCAGGGTGACGAGACCGCCGTCAGTGCCGCCAATGCCATGTTCCGGGCCATGGTGGCAGAGGCCCTGCGGATGCAGGCTGGCGACCGTACTGATCTGGCGGAGAAGGTCATCCCCACCTATCCCGTGGGGGGGAAGCGCGCCCTGTTGGACAACGGGGTTTGGATCGAGGCCTTGAAGCGCCCCAATGTGGAATTGGTGACCGAGCCCCTCGCCGAGATCACCGAGGGTGGCATCGTCACCGCCGACGG
>JANPAO010000286.1:0-2657 GCA_031429955.1 Phenylobacterium sp.
CAAGGACTGGGCGACCAAGCTTAACGACCGCGAACGCAATCTGCTGACTCAGATCTTCCGCTTCTTCACCCAGTCCGATGTCGAGGTGAACGACAACTATATGGAGCGCTATTCCCGCGTCTTCAAACCGACCGAAGTGAAGATGATGATGTCGGCCTTCTCCAATATGGAGACGATCCACATCGCGGCCTATGCCCTGCTGTTGGAAACCATCGGAATGCCTGACAGCGAGTTCACGGCGTTCCTCGACTATCAGGAGATGCGCGACAAGCACGACTACATGCAGAAGTTCGGGGTCGAGACCCATGCCGACATCGCCCGCACTCTGGCCATGTTTGGCGGCTTCACCGAGGGCCTGCAACTGTTTGCCAGCTTCGCCATGCTTATGAACTTCCCGCGCCACAACAAGATGAAGGGCATGGGCCAGATCGTCTCCTGGTCGGTGCGCGACGAGAGCCTGCACTGCGAGGGCATCATCAAGCTCTATCATGCCTTCAATGCCGAGACCGGTGTGGTCACCAAGAGCGTCGCCGACGACATCATCGACTGCTGCAAGACCGTGGTGGGCCTCGAGGACAAGTTCATCGACCTGGCCTTCTCCGCCGGTGAGGTCCAGGGCATGACCCCAGACGACATCAAGGCCTATATCCGTTTCATCGCCGACTGGCGCCTGCGTCAGTTGCACCTGCCCGAGGTGTTCGGTGGCGTGAAGGAAAACCCCCTGCCGTGGCTGCAATCGATGCTGTCGGGGGTCGAGCACGCCAACTTCTTCGAAGCCCGTTCTACCGAATACTCCAAGGCCGCCACCAAGGGCCAATGGCATGGAGAGGCCGGCGTCTGGGCCGAGTTCGACCGCAGCCTGGCACGCCGAACCGAGAACGTGCCGGCCGAATAGGGCCTATTCCGGCTTGACCGCACGAACCAGCAGCCAGGTCCGGGGCTCCTGCTCGTAGCTGTGCCCATCCTTCTGGGCGATTTCCAGGGTCTCCCAGGGGGCTGACTTGGCGTAGATTGCTGTCAGCGCCTTGGGGGTTGGGAAGTTGAAGTAGCGCCCCAGGCTATCGCGATCACCGCCGTCACCGGCCTTGTAGCTGGCATAGAAGATGCCACCAGGCTTGAGCGCGCGGAACACCCGGGCCAGCACCTGCCCCAGATTGTCGAGTGGCACATGCAGCAGAGACGCATTGGCCAAGGCCCCCTCGAAGGCGGCCTCATCGTCGAGATCCTCAAACAGTTGGACCCGAACCGGCACCCCCAACCGGGCCTGCGCGACCTGCGCCAGGGCCTCGGAGCCGTCAAGGGGTGTGACCCGAAGACCGGGGGCGAGCATCACCTCACTGTCCTGGCCGCCGCCGCAGCCAAGATCGAGGACGCAGGCTCCCGCCGGCAGGCGAGCCATGAAGTCTGAGAGCTCCTGGGTGACCGTGGCCAGCCGGCGCGCGGCATAGGTCGCCGCCTCCCGGTTGTAGAAGGCCAGGGTCTCAGGATCGTGCGACCGGCTGGTCATCGGCTCAGGTGGCGGTTTGGGCCTCAGACTCGGTGATCTGGCCTTCCCAGCGGGCGACCACGGCCGCGGCGACCGAGTTGCCCACCACGTTGGTGGCCGAGCGGCCCATGTCCAGCAGGTGGTCAACGGCCAGGATCAGGATCAGGCCCGCCTCCGGCAGCTTGAAGTACGACAGGGTGGCGGCAATCACCACTAGCGAGGCGCGGGGCACGCCCGCCATGCCCTTGGACGTCACCATCAGCAGAGCCAGCATGGTGATCTGCTGGCTGAGAGTCAGGTCGATCCCATAGGCCTGGGCTATGAACAGCACCGCAAAGGTGCAGTACATCATCGAGCCGTCGAGATTGAAGGAATAGCCCAGGGGCAGCACGAAGCTGGCCACCTTGCGCGAGACCCCCCAGGACTGCAACTCGTGCAGGGTGCGGGGATAGGCGGCCTCCGACGAGGCGGTGGAGAAGGCCAACAGAGTGGGTTGGCGGATCGCGGAGATCAGCTTCAGCCCGCGGGGGCCGACGATCAGGATCAGCACCCCGATCAGGAGGACCCAGAGGATCCCCAGGGACAGGTAGAAGCCGCCGACGAACTCGGCATAGGTGGCCAGGATGTCCAGCCCCTGGACGGCGATGGTGGCGGCCAGGGCCGCGAAGATCGCCAGGGGTGCCGTCGTCATCACATAGCCGGTGATCTTCAGCATGATGGCGGCGACCTGTTCCACCAGGGCCAGGACCGCCGGCGCCTTTCCATCGATGGAGGCCACGGCGGTGCCGACAAAGATCGAGAAGATCACGATCTGCAGGATCTCGTTGTTGGCCATGGCCTCGACGATGGACTTGGGCACCAGGTGGGTGATGAAGGCTTTCAGGGTGAAGTTCGCGGTATCCACCGTCGTCCCCGCCGCCACTTCTGGGATCGCCAGGTTCAGCCCGCCGCCGGGATGCAGCAGGTGGGACATCACCAGACCGATGGTCAGGGAGACGATGGAGGCGGTGATGAACCAGGCCATGGCCTTGACCCCCACCCGACCGACCGTGGCCGCGTCCTCCATGTGGGCGATGCCCGCCACCAGGGTGGCGAAGACCAGGGGCGCGATGATCATCTTGATCAGCCGCAGGAAGACGTCGGTGATGATGGAGAGGTTGTCGGCTACCGT
>JANPAO010000287.1:0-1675 GCA_031429955.1 Phenylobacterium sp.
CCAACCTGGACCTCGGCACAATGACCCTGACCTCGGTCTCGTCCTATACCGACCGCGACGTCCTGGTGCTGCGTGACGCCACGGCCCTGACCGGCTCCATCACCGGCGGTTCCATCGGCCTGGCGCAGAATGTCTACACCCTCAATGCGCCGCTTCGCGACACCACCGGAATCAAGCTGTTCACCCAGGAAGTCCGGCTGGCTTCCAACGAAGCCGAGCGCTTCGATTGGCTCGTCGGCGCCTTCTACAGCAAGATGGATCGCGACTACGCTCAGTACCTGGACGTCAAGGGCTTCACCGCCCTGACCGGCATCCCCACCCAGACTCTGCGGGCACCGACCGACGCCCTCTATTTCTCCACCGTGCCCTATACCCTCTCTCAGTATGCGGTGTTCGGTGAAGGTACCTATCGGGTCAATGATAAGCTCGACATCACCGCCGGACTGCGGCTCGCCCGCTACGAAGAGAAGCGCAAGCTGACCTTCGACGGCATCTTCGCCGACACCACCATCGACTTCCCGGGCCACGTGAAGGCCGACGATTTCGCCCCCCGCGTCATCGTCTCCTACAAGGCCTCGGACTCGGTCACCCTCAACGGTCAGATCTCTAAGGGCTTCCGTCTCGGTGGCGTCAACGATCCGCTCAACAAGCCCCTCTGCAGCGCCGCCGACCTGGCGACCTTCAGCAAGCTGTCCAATCCCAGCTTCGAGAACGAGAGCGTCTGGAACTATGAGGCCGGGGTGAAGACCCGTCTGGCGGGCGGGTCCTTCACGGCCGCCGCCTTCGTGTCGGACATCGAAAACCTGCAGGCCACCGTCGATGCCGGCAGTTGCTCCTCTCGGATCATCGTCAATGTTCCCAAGGCGCGGTCCAGCGGCATCGAGGCGGAGTTCAGCACCCGTCTGAGCGAGAACTTCGACCTGTCGCTCTCGGCCTCGGCCAACAAGTCGGAACTTCGCTCCAGCGTCCGCGACTCCACCGGCGCTGTGCTGCAGGCTCTGCGCAGCGGCAACCGCCTACCCACCGTTCCGAGGTTCCAGGCCGCCGCCAGCCTCGGCTATGTCCGGCCGATGGCCAACGGTATGACGGCCTTCAGCAACCTCAGCTGGCAGTATGTGGGCGACCGCTACACCCAGATTTCCGACCAGGAGAACGATCCGCGGACCGTCACCCTGTTCGGCATCGGGGCGCCCAGCGTCTCCACCTTGGCCTTCCAGCTCAAGCTGCCGTCCTATTCGCAGGGCAATCTACGGATCGGCGTGCGCAACGAGACCTGGGAAGTGGCGGGCTTCGTCAACAACCTGACCGACGAACGCGCCAAGCTGGCTATCGACCGCGAACGCGGCCTGCGGGCCCGCTACGGATACCTCACCAACCCGCCGCGGACCTACGGAATCACCGTTCGCCGCAGCTTCTGACGCGAAATCCCCGCCCGGGCATGGCTTTGCCCGGGCGGGGATCTTAACTCTACGACGTCAGAATCCTGAAACTATTGCGCCCAATACTCCCGCCAGGGGATGAGCAAACCCGATCCGATATTGGCCTGGTCGGAAAATCGACGCATTCTCCATCTCGACTGCATCGAGCGAAACATCGCTCGTAGATTGTGAACTCGGGAGCTGACGCCGGTGACCCTGCCATGAGCCAGACCGAAGTCGGGCCCCAGGCCTTCCTC
>JANPAO010000288.1:0-1693 GCA_031429955.1 Phenylobacterium sp.
AGTGGCCGGCGATCACCATGGCCAGTTGGACAAGGGTGGCCACGGCCAGGGTGGTCAGGATCAGTTTGGTGTTCATGGTTTGGTGCCTCCCTGCACCTTGCGATCAGCCTTGGCGGCCTTTTCCTTGGCGGCGCGTGCGGCCCAGTCGATGGGGCCCGACACAAAGCGCGCCTTCAGTTCAGCCAGGGAGTAGGCGTTGGCCCACTCGAACTGGCGGTAGAGATTGTCAAACACCGGTCCCGACCGATAACCGACGGCCGACAGGGTGACCTGGGTGGTCTGGGGTGAGGGGGAGGCCAGTTCGATCACCACGGCGGTCTGGCCAAACTCGGCGGCCCCTGGAAACCCGCTGGGGGCCTGGATGTTGCGCAGCACCAGCAGGCGCTCGGGCAGATAGGCGGTGATCTGGTTTTTGATGTTGTCGGGCGATCCCAGCTTGGCCTCAGGGCTGTAGTTGGTCTCGATCACCCCATCGACCTTGAGATCCACAAAGGCCAGGGGCGTGGCCCAGGTGCGGTAGCCCGCCGAGGTGGTGAAGGCGGTCCAGACCTCCGACCTGGGGGCGGGCACCAGGATCGAGAGCTGCATCACCCGGTCGCCGTCGGCCTCGACAAAGCCGCTGTTCTCGACACCCGGGAAGTCCTTCCAACCGGCGGCCTGGGCCTGGCTTGCCGCCAGCAGGACAAGGCTCGTGGCTATGGCACCTATCTGTCGTTTCATTGGGTGGTCCCCTGGCCGTTGTCATGGGTCCCGGCGGAGGCGGCCTGCTCGAGCCGGGTCAGGTAGTCGGCCAGCATGTCCACGCAGGCGTCGAAGGCCTCCAGGGTGCGGTGGGTGCGCGACTGCATCACCCCGCCCTCCATGGTGGTGAGGATGAAGAGCGACAGCTTGTCGCGATCCAGGTCCGAGGGCAGGCGCGCGCCCGCGTCCTCCAGGCAGGCGCGGACGTGGGAGGCCCAGCCGGCAAAGTTCACTGACAGGAGCTCTCGCACCGGCGGGTCGGGCTCATGCAGCTCCAGCGCCAGGGAGCCGATGGGACAGCCATAGGTGCAGCTGCTGGCCTCCAGCAGTTGGCGATAGCGGGCCAGCAGGGCGAAGATCCGGTCGATGGGGTCCTCGACGCCCTCCCAGGCCGGGGCGATTAGCATGGGATAGATGCCGTCGCGATAGGTCTCCAGGACCGCGATCAGCAGGTCCTGCTTGGTGGGGAAGAAGTGATAGAGGCTGCCGGCATTGGCCTCGGCACCCCGCAGGATGTCGGCGATGGAGGTCGACAGGAATCCCTTCTCACCAAAGAGCTGAAGGGCGGAAAACAGAATGCGCTCGCGGGTCGGTTCCACGGGGAGGGCCTCACTTGAGTGCACATTCAAGTCGATCTTGAATGAACGTTCAAGTGAAAACTTAGCAATCCTTGTGAGGGTGCGCCTCAGTAGGCGCCGCCGGCCCGCAGGTTGATGCCGTACTCCAGATAGGCCTTCATGCAGCAGAGCATGTGCATCCAGCCGCCGGCATTGCCGTGGGAGGCTGTGGCGCCCTCAGGGGTTTCCGGCCAACCGGTCTCGCGGATCTGGACCATGGTGGCGCCATCGGCCAGGGCTTTGAACACCATCTCGACCCGAGTGTTGTAGCCTCCTGACGCGGGCCAGTCGAAGACGATGCGGTCGTTTTGTACGACCTCCTGGACCACCACCTC
>JANPAO010000289.1:0-2869 GCA_031429955.1 Phenylobacterium sp.
CCATCGCCCTGCACTGGCTGGTTGCGGCGGCGATCCTGTTTCAGATGCAATTGCCCTGGCGGTTTGGTGACTTGAAAACCCCCGAGGCCTTCGCCCTGATCCAGCTGCACAAGTCGGTGGGTATCACCATTCTGGTGCTCAGCCTGGCGCGGCTGGGTTGGCGGCTGGCCAACCCGCCACCCCCGGAACCTCCGAGCCTGGTGCGGTGGGAGCGGTGGCTTTCGACGGGTGTTCACTGGGGATTCTATGGCCTGATGATCGGCCTGCCGCTGACGGGCTGGCTCCTGGTGTCCACCAGCAAGACCACAATCCCGACGGTGCTCTATGGGATGATCGCCTGGCCCCATATGCCGGGTCTGGCTGACCTGCCCCCTGCGGGTCGTGCGGCCTGGAACGGATTTGCCCATGAGGCGCACGAGCTGCTGGGCTGGTCCCTCTACGGTCTGATCGGCCTGCATGTGGCCGGAGCCTTGAAGCATCAACTGTTTGCGCGCGATGAGCCGATCCTGGCCCGCATGGCACCCGGCGCGCGGTCAGGCACGGTGCTGGAGCCGCGCCTGGGCCTGATCGCCCTTGGGGTGGCGGTCGTGCTGGCAGGCGCCTGGCTGATCCATCCCCGCCCCCCGACCTCGGCCCCGCTCCCGCCCCCGCCGGTCATGGCGGCGCAGCCGGTTCCAAGCTCCCCCGAAGCACCGGTGCCCCTACCGTCCCCGGTCGAGACCCAGCCCCCCTCCATCTGGAAGGTCACTCCTGGCTCAACCCTCGGCTTTTCCACCGCCTGGGCCGGCGAGCCGCTGGAAGGGCGGTTTGATCGGTGGACGGCGGACATTGCTTTCTCGCCGCAGGCCCTGGACCAGTCACGGGTGAAGGTGACCATCGATCTGGGCTCGGTGGTCACCGGCGATCTGCAACGGGACGCCGCCCTACCGGGCTCTGATTTCTTCGATGTCGCGACCGATCCCAGCGCGGTTTTCACCGCCGATCGGTTTGAGCAGGTGGATCCTGAACGCTTTGTCGCGCGGGGCCGTCTGACCCTGCGGGGGGTCACCAAGCCGGTGCGGATGGCGTTCAACCTGAAGATCGACGGCGACAAGGCGCGCATGAGCGGTGTAACCACCCTTGACCGGACCGCCTTCGGCGTGGGGCAGGGCGAGTGGCAGGCGACCGATCAGATTCCAGCTCAGGTGAAGGTGAGCGTCCAGATCCGGGCGTCCCGCTAGGCACAGCGGTTGCGGCCCTGCGGGCCGGGGCCTTGGTGATCCTGCCCACCGAGACGGTCTATGGCCTTGGGGCCGATGCTTCCAACCCCCTAGCGGTCGCCGCCATCTTCGAGGCCAAGGGGCGGCCGCGCTTCAATCCCCTGATCAGCCATGTCGCAGACTTGGCGATGGCCGAGCGGCTGGCGGTGTTCGATGATCGGGCGCGGCGGCTGGCGGCCGCCTTCTGGCCCGGCCCCCTGACCCTGGTCTTGCCCATCGCGCCGGGTACGGCGGTCTGTGACCTGGCCCGTGCAGGCCTGAAAACCGTCGCCGTTCGCGTGCCCGCCCATCCCCTCGCCTCGGAACTGCTGTTCCGGTTTGGTGGCCCTGTGGTGGCCCCCTCCGCAAACCGGTCGGGTCGGCCAAGCCCAACGACCTTCGCCGATGCGGTGGAGGAGACCGGCGACCGGGCCGCCGCTGTGCTCGATGGAGGTCCCTGCATCGTGGGGCTGGAATCCACCGTGGTGGCATTGCTGGATCAGCCGCGCCTGCTGCGGCCGGGATCGGTGACGCGGACGCAGATCGAGGCACTGATCGGGCCTCTGGCCGAGGCCCAGGACGATGCCAAGCGCTCGCCCGGTCGGCTGGCGCGGCACTATTCGCCCGAGGCGCCGGTGCGGCTCAATGCCGAGGGGTCCCAGCCAGGTGAGGCCTATCTCGCCTTTGGTCCCACCACTGCGACGGGCAATGTCTGGAACCTCAGCCCGTCTGGGAGCCTGGTTGAGGCCGCCGCCAATCTATTTGCCTTCCTGCGTGCCGCCGACAAGACCAGGCCCAGGGCCATCGCCATCGCCGCCATCCCGAGCGAGGGCCTGGGGGAGGCCATCAATGACCGCCTGATCCGTGCCGCCGGCTATGTCGGCTGACGGGCTGGGCGGATGTCTGTGAGGGTAAAGTCATTGCCTTTGTAGAGCAGGGGCGCATCTAGCTTCTTGGCCAGGGCGTAGGCAAAACTGTCGCCGAGGTTGAGCCGGGCGGCATGGTAGCCGCGACCGAAGGCGAGATAGGCGGCCATCGCGCCGGCATAGTCGCCTGGAGAGGTATCAATCTCCACCGAGAGGCTCTTAAGCCAGAGATCGAAGTCTTCGGCACCGGCGAAACGCTGACGTCCGATCAGGACAATTGCGGCTTCAACGGCGTTCAAGGGTGAGATGACCGCTCGAGTCGCACGCTCAATAACGCCCAGATAGAGTTCGGCCTCCGGCTCCTGATCGGCGATCGCGACAAGCGCCGAGGCGTCAACAACGATCATCGACGATCAAGATCCTCGGATTCCGCCCAGAGGTCGTCAAAGGTCTGCTTCGTCGCGTTGACCTTGCGCTTGTCCAGACCGACGGCTTTCCGGAAACGCTCCGTCGCAGCCATCATCTCCGCCACGGTGGGTCGAGGCTTCACCTTGGCGGTCTCCTGCGCCAATCTCTGCTTCACCGCCTCGTCGATGGCCCCCGTGAGGCTCTCGCCGGTCAGGGCGGCAAGCTCACGCACGTGTTTCTCCACATCGGCATTCCTGATCAGGATGGCCATGGCCGATCTCCCTTATATACTCTAGTATATACTGGTCTGAGGCTTGGCGGAAGCGTAGGCTGGCACCATGACCGTTTCTGTCCCTG